>CAZOMD010000001.1:0-48756 GCA_964580895.1 uncultured Planctomycetia bacterium
CTTCGACTATTCCTGCGAAGCTCAAGAGCGAAAGCATCTTGAGCGAAGCAGAATCAAAGGAACCTTTTCCTAAGAAACGCAAACCCTGAACCAGATTTTAAATATTTTTCAAATTCCTCGGCTTTATTCTTCTTTTCGAACGAAATGTATGTCCTCAATTTCCAGGGAGCATATTTTTTTGTATATTCCGAATCCCCCCGATTATGCTCTTTCAGCCGTCTTTCAATATCCCCGCTAACCCCGATATAGCATCTGTGGTAAAATTTTTCGCTTGTCAGTATATAAACAAAATACTCCATAATCTTTTTTGTCCTACTTCGCTCTCCGACACGTTGCCCATGGTAGAGCTTCGTAGGGACATTCTGCTTCGCCTCTTCCTGCGAAGCTCAAGAGCGAAAGCATCTTGAGCGAAGCAGAATGGCTGGCGGGCAAGGATTTGAACCTTGACAAGCAGCTCCAAAAACTGCTGTGCTACCATTACACTACCCGCCAAACACCGTCAGTTATATCGTCATCCGTCCGCTATCTTCCTGTTCTTTGCGGGTCATCCGACAGCCGTTCGCTCTGCCCGACAACCATCAAAGAGGTCGACTCGTCCGCTCTCTCCCCGTAGTAGCGGCTTGACCACGCTGGCAAGCGAGTGCTTTTGGCAACACCCATTTACAGGACTATATCTTGTGCATCCTCATCGGACACGCTATCGCTAAGACTCTTTCTCGGAACGCTCTCCCGTGTCTTCGAGATCTTCTCTTCGAGCTTCGCCTCATTGCCGGCAAACTCTGAGGACCGCTTCTTTTCGTCCGGTCCCGGACGCTTTTTACCGGCGTCGCTATTGTACGCCGCAAGTATCTGTTCCTGTATATATACTCTACATTCCTGGGTTATAGGGTGCGCGATATCCATGTGGCTACTCTGGGAATCGCCCGGTCCGGCGTTTTCAGCCGGAGTCCGCCTATTCCCAAGCGGCGCGCCGCACTCATTACAAAACTTACTTCCTACAACATTTTTAAACCGGCATTTTGGACAGGATTCCATAGCCTTTCTGGAAGGCATCGCGACAAAAAGCCCGTTATTGCCCTGTATGACCTTGACATTCCTGACAACGAACCAATCGTCGAACGTCATGGTGGCAAAAGCCTTTAACTTGCCATCTTTGCTTTCTGTCGGGAAGATCCTTACCTCCGTAATTTTCATCTTTTGCTCCTTTCCGCTAGCTACACCCTTTCCAGTTGTACAATCCTAAAATATAATTATGGTCCGCTTCTGGTTTTTCTTTTTTAACAGGTCGTGGCCGTAAAAACACGCCACCCCTCTTCCTCTCTAAAAACATTACATACGCGTCTATACGCGCTTAAAACGTCTTTTTCGCGAAATATCCCGAAAACCGTAGACCCACTTCCGGAAAGAAGCGTTCCTTCCGCGCCGGAAACTACAAGCTCGTCCATCGTTTGTTTCAAAACCGGAAATTCACGTAATACTATTGTTTGTAAATCGTTACGTAGATTTCTCGCTATTCCCGAAATATCGTTATTATCTAAAAAAGCGGTGAACATTGTATCAACCCCTCTATTTTTTGTCAAGGCAAAATGGGCGATCTGGCTATAGACGTCCTTTGTGTATATCTCGAAAGGGGGCGTAACAAGAATATGCCAAAATTTAGCCTGTCCTTTTAGCTCTTTTATGACATCGCCCCTTCCCGTACCGAAAGCGAAACTGGTCCCGCCAAGAAAAAAGGGGATATCCGCTCCGAGCGAACGGCCTATGTCCATAAGCTCGTCTTTTTTTAAATGTACCCCGGAAACCTCATTGATCCCCAAAAGAAGTGTCGCGACATCGCTTGAGCCTCCCCCAAGCCCGCCCCCTATCGGGATGGTTTTAAGCAGGTTTACCGCGAAATGTCCGCTGTAGCCGGTTTTTTCCTTAAAAGCTTTTATAGCCCTCATGAGAAGGCTTTTTTCATCAGTAGGTACACCTGGGGCGTCACAAGTTATAACGGTAAGTTCGGGGGTTATTTCAACCGTAAGGGAATCATATATGGAAACTCTTTCGAACAGGGTCTCGATCTCGTGATATCCGTCATCGCGCTTACCGACTATCCGTAGGTAAAGGTTTATTTTCGCAGGCGCAAGCAGTTTCATCGTTTTGTGCCGAGAGAGCGCTCTCTTGAATTTTTACACCACGGTCCCGCGAAAAAACGATCGTGACGGATTCTTTCCCCGAAAAATCATTTTTTCTTCTTCCCGACCAGTTTTTCCGCTTCTTCCACTATATTTTCTTCCGTTAGCCCAAAATACTTATAAAGTTCTTCCGGGCTGCCGCTAAGACCAAATTCGTCGATCACTCCCATCAATTTCATAGGGACCGGATAATTTTCGACCAATACTTCCGCGACAGCGCTTCCCATCCCGCCCGCGATAGTGTGTTCTTCGATCGTAAGGACCGCCCCGGTTTCCTTCGCCGCTTTGATTATGGTTTCCCTGTCTATGGGTTTGGGTGTATGAAGATTGATCACCCGGGCTTTTATCTTTTTCGCTCTAAGCTTTTCCGCGGCGGTAAGCGCGTCATGCACAAGATGCCCGCAGGCGATTATGGCGATATCATCGCCTTCCGTAAGCGTAAGGGCTTTCCCTATAACAAAATCCTGTTTTGCCGCCAGAAAAGGCACTTTGGCCCTACCCAACCTCAGATAGACGGGCCCTTGTATACCAACGGCCTGCTTGGTCGCCAAATACGCCTCCTTCGAATCCGCCGGAACAACAACGGTCATGTTCGGGATTATCCTCATCAACGCGATCTCTTCCAAAGCCTGGTGAGTAGCGCCGTCTTCGCCGACCGATATCCCGCCGTGGCTTCCCGCGATATTAACGTTGAGGTTCATATACGCGACGGAAACCCTTACCTGGTCCCATGCCCTGCCGCTCGCGAACGCCCCGAACGTGCACGCGAACGGTATCTTGCCGGAAAGCGCGAACCCCGCCGCGGCGCTTATCATGTCCTGCTCGGCGACACCATGGCTTATAAACCTGGCGGGATATTTTTCCTTGAACCAGTGCGCCCTGACGGATTCGGTAAGATCAGCAGAAAGAACAACTACATCGGGGTTTTCCGCCCCTAATTCTAAAAGCGCTTTACCGAAACCGTCTCTTGTCGCTTCTCTTTTTACATCTCCCATTTACGCGCTCCGTTTCTATCTCGTATCGTTTTGGTTGGTGACATTGTATTTTTGGCCTAAACTCTATCCGGCCGGCTAACCACTCTAGAAATACTCGGACGGCGCCTGGACTATATCCCTTACGGATAGCCGTTTTTGTGAAAAATCATACACGTCGCGCCCGTTGACCACAAGGCGCGCGTTCTCAAGCTGGTCGATCATTATCAAGCTGTCGAAATCCGAAAATTTATAGCCATAAAAGACCTCGTTGGCTATCTGCAATATTTTTTCTATTTTTTTAAGGCGCAGCTCTTTCGCCGATCCCTCGGCGGGCTGTTCTTCTATGTTAAAACTGAGCAGGAATGCCCGTATGCCTAAATCTTTTTTAAAAGCGCTTTCCGCGACGTGAAACTTAAAAAAAGGCTGGAGTTCCTTTTCTCGGTTAAAGTCGAGCTTGATCCGGTTAGAGATCTGCTCGGCGAGAAATTCCTCTTTCGTTATATCCTTAAGATAGAACCCTCCCCTCCAGTAACCAATATCGCTCAGCCTGGTCGGGGGGCTTCTAAAAAACTCTTCAAGCACTTTTTCTCTCGTGCCTTCTTCCACATCCATGCGGTCGAAGATCTGTTCGATCGAGCGTTCTTTTTTAGCCTGCGGCGTAAGATTTATGCTGAAAAGCGTGCGCTTGAAAGATTCGTTCCGCGATATGTTCTGGTACATCCCGAGTTTAACGTCATCGACGTATTTGATGATGACTACCTGAAGTTCGGGAAGGCGCGGGTCCTGGGTCACAACACAGTAAAAATTAACGTCCGCGTCGGTGCTCAGGACTACCCGCGAGGCTATCAAAAGAAGGTTGCTGATCTTATCCCAAGCGTTTTCGCTGATCCCCATACCGACATCGAGAAGACCTTCCATGGGATAATATATGCCCATAGTCGAACCGGTGACCGTAACTTCGACATCCATATTGTATTCGGACTTGCATACCGTTTTTACGGCTTCCGGGAGAGTTTCCTTCGGATACGTGGGCATACACCCTGACGCGAACAACAATAAAGCTGATATTATGAACACCAGCCGTATGAAGAACCTGTCCTTAACCCAGATGGTCCGTATCAAGCGCTTTCTCCTCTTATCTTAGTTATATCTCGCCAAAGGGGCTTATGCCGGTATCGGCGATGGCTTCCTCGTGCCCGAATTCCCTGAAGATGGCGATTATCTCGTCATATTCGAGTTCTTCTCGTTTCAAAAGTTCCTGCGCGAATCTTTCCAATATCTCCCGTTTCAATGTCAGCGTCTTCTCCACTTCCTTAAGACAGCTGCTGAGTATCTGTTCCGTATCTTTATTGAGCCGGACCATGAACTCTTCCGAGATCTGGTCTTTCGGAACTATGGTATAGTCGCCCAAAAGCCCTGACGGACCCATCCCAAGCTTCCATACCATATTGTACGCTATGCCCATCGCCTGGGCGAAATCGCTGTTGGTCGACCCGGCTACGCCGGTCGTGCTGGTGTTAAATTTCAGTCTTTCCGCGACATAGGAACCGAGGCTGATCATTATCTCGGAAAGAAGGTGCTCCTTGGTCCTTGTGTGTAGTTCTTCTCTTTCGGGGTTCCACACCACACCGAGAGCGCCTCTTCGGGGAATTATGCTGGCCTTGAAAACGGTCTTCGAAGGGGCCTTCAGGAACGTAACTATGAGGTGTCCCGATTCATGATAGGCCGTCATCTCTTTTTCTCTCGGGGTCATGGTAAGGCGGTATTTTATGCCGAGGTCCACGCGCTCAAAAGCTTCGCTCACCTCTTTAAGCCCTATCGAGGTCCTCTTGTTCCTGGTAGCTATCAGCGCCGATTCTTTGACTATATTCGCGATATCGGCGGGGCTTTTCCCTACCGCCCTCCTGGCAAGACGACCTACGTCAAGGTTCTCCTCGACTTTCACTTTTTTAAAATAGAACCTGAAAAGCTCTTCCCTGTCTTCCTGCGACGGCTTGGTCACGACGAATTTCCTGTCGAACCGGCCCGGCCGGAGCAGCGCCTGGTCAAGATGTTCTTCCTGCGCGTTGGTCGCCCCGATGACGACTATATTCTCCTCCTTGCCCTTAAGCCCGTCCATCTCGGCCAAGAGCTGGTTAAGAGTGCTGTTCGTTTCCTGCCCTCCCATAAAGCTGAAAGTCCTTGATCTTCCGATAGCGTCGATCTCATCGATAAAAATTATACATCCGCCGTACCCGAAGGCGAGATCCTTGGCTTTCTGGAATAATTTCCGGACACGCGAAGCCCCTACCCCCACAAAAACCTCGACAAATTCGCTGCCTGACATCGAGATAAAAGGCAGGTCCGCTTCCGTCGCAATCGCTTTCGCCATATATGTCTTCCCGCATCCCGGGGGCCCGAGCATAAGAAGCCCTTTTATCACACTGCCCCCCATCTTTCGTACATAGGCCCGGTCCTTGATAAGCTGTACTACTTCCCACGCTTCTTGTTTAGCGTCATGCATCCCTATTACGTCAGCCCAGCTTATGGAAACATCTTTCCCTTTGATGGGCGCCTTGTCGAGCTTGGCAAACCCTCCCCGCAGAAAAGTGAGGTACATGAACACGAATATTCCCGCGTGGATACCCGCCATGATGAATTGTACCGGCATCGTCGCGAGGGTCATCTTGCGGTAAAAAGACTCAAGCGACATCATCCCTATTACCGAAAGTATCAGGAGTACAATAACGATCACTGTTACAATGATCCCCGTTTTATATTCCCTCATGAACATCAAAAATCTTCGGTTTAACATGCTTTTTCTCCTTAATGAGCACATGATTTACGAACACGCCAGTGTGAGTAAATCATAAGTGCGAATTAATCCTCCGCAGCCAAATAATATGTGAATCATTCGGCGAAGGAGGATCCTTTAATTTCCTTACATCAAGTTCTTTTCGGCTTTATCCAATTCCGCCAAAGCCCGTTCCAATTCTTCTTTTTTGGGAGCGATGCCGTGCCATTCCACTTTGTTCTCCACGAACGACACCCCTTTCCCCTTCACAGTATGCGCGATCACGATCTGCGGCCGGCCTTTTACCGCCCTCGCCTCATTGAACGCCCTTTTCAAATCCTCAAAGTCATGACCATCGGCTTCGATAGCGTGCCACCCGAAATTTTCCCATTTTTTCCGGTACTCCCCCTGCTCCTTGACTTCGCAGCATAACCCGTCTATCTGCAGTTTGTTGAAATCGATTATCCCGCAAAGAGAGTCCAACTTATAATGCGCCGCCGTCATTGCCGCTTCCCATATCTGACCTTCGTTGGTCTCCCCGTCGCCCATAAGGCAATATACCCGCGCGTTTATTTTATCCATTCTGTCCGCCAGGGCCATGCCGACCGCCACGGAAAGCCCCTGCCCTAAAGACCCGCTGGAAATCTCAAGCCCTGGCAACCCTCTCTGCGGATGCCCCTGAAGCCTCGACCCCATTTTTCTTAAAGTCAGCAGTTCTTCCCCCGGGAAAAACCCGGCATCCGCGAGTACAGCGTAAAGCGCCGGGCATCCGTGTCCTTTTGAGAGAATGAACTTATCTCGTTCTCGCGATCCATAGTTTTTGGGCGATACGTTAAGAACTCCGCAGTAAAGGGTCAATAATATCTCAACTATCGATAATGACCCTCCGGTATGTCCGCTCCCCGCCGCTTCAAGCATGGTAAGTATATCCCTACGTATCTTGATCGCCCTTTTCTTTAAATCCACTATGCTTTCGGTTTTTCCCATGTCGCCTTTCTATGATTTTAGATTTTTTACGGGACTCTGTCGTTCGGCCATCGCCCCTTTTGCCTGGTTCGCGGCCATCCGTCCCGGCCGGGAGGAAAGACCTTTCACTTCTGCAGCTGCCTTTTCCGGCCTTTTATCCGGTCCTTTTTCTTTAAGAGCTGTTCGTTGTCCGGAGATAGCTCAAGGGCTTTTTCCCATTCTTTAACCGCGTTATCCCATTCGTCAAGCGCGTAATACGCGTCGCCCAGATGTTCCCTTACGGTCGAATCGTCGGAAAGAAAGTCCACGGCTTTCCGGAGTTCTTCCAGCGCTTCGCGCAACATCCCTTTCTTGTAGTACGCCCAGCCCAAACTATCCAGATACGCGCCGTTATTCGGTTCTTTTTCAAGAGCGCGTTTTATATATCCGATAGCCCCGTCGAGATTTTCCCCTCTTTCAACATACAAATAGCCGAGATAATTAAGAACCTCGGGCAGATCATCGCCTTCTTCGATTATCCGCTCCATGATCTTTATCGCCTCGTCCGTACGTCCGGCCTTATCCATCGCCGCCGCCATATAGAACGTGTATCTTTTTTCGGACGGTTCTTTTTCTATCGCGATGGCGTAAAAATCCGCGGCTCTTTCATAATCCATTTCGACACTGGCCAAATAACCAAGGCCGGCATAGATCGACGAATCCGAGACCCCGTTGGCCAGAGCTTCTTTCAGTGTTTCTCTGGCTTTATCGTTTTGTTTATCCGAAAGATATATGCTGAAATTCCTGAGATACGGACCGGGTGAAGACACATCCAGCCTCATTACTATCCTGTTCTGCTCTATCGCCTTTCCCAGCTCACCCAATCTATAATAGAGCTGCCCCAGGCGGATATAAGCCTCCGCATTCAGGGCGTCGATCTTAATCACATTCTTATACTGCTCGACCGCTTCGGAATATTTCCCGTCTATTTCGTAGATAAACCCAAGGACCATTTGCGCCTCGATGTATTCTTCATCGACTTCTACGGCCCTTTTCAGGTTTTTCTCGGCTTTGTCCAACAGGTTGAGCTTCCCATAAAGAAGACCGAGGTTCATATACAGTAGCGCGTCGTCGTTCCTTACTTCAAGTATCTTCTCATATACCTCCGCCGCCTTATCAAGTTTTTGCTGAAGGATGAAAAGATCCGAAAGGAACGTGAGCACTTTTATGTTGTTCGCGTCATACTCCAGAGCCTCTTCGTAATAAGCCTCCGCTTTCGAAAAATCGGTCTTAGCCGTATGGATTATGGCTAAAAGTATGTACGCCTTTATGTTCTCGGGTTCGACCGTAACGGCTTTCTCCAGCATCTCCACGGCCTTGGCCAGATCGCCAAGAAGCATATGGTCGGATCCGAGCTTTAAATATATTTCCGCTATGTCCGTCCTGTATTTAAGTGAATCGTTATATTCGCCGATGGCCTTTTCGGTATCGCCGAAATTATCGTAGATCACCCCCATGATATAATGCGTGAGGGCGTTCGATTCCCTTCGGATATCGGGAGCCTGGCTTCTGGTCGTATCGACCGCTAATTCCTGTGCCTCGACTAGTATCTCCGCCCCAACATCCGTATGCCATAACCCGCATACAAAAAAACATCCGGCGGCGACACAGGACAAAAGCCGCCTCATACCTTCCTCTTCTTGTGCCGATCCCGTCTCATTCTTTTCTTGCGTTTATGTCGTTTGACTTTACGAAGTTTCCGTTTTCTTCCGCAGGGCATATGTTTTACACCTCCCGTTAATAGCGTATAGATGTTTCCCGTCGCAATCCCCGGTACTAGTAGATAACCTTATTCAGCGGATATTCTATGATCCCCTGAGCGCCGGCTTTCCGTAATTCCGGGATGAGCCTTTTAACGTCTTCCTCGTCTATTATCGTGTCTATATCTACCCACTCCTTGTCGTAAAGATACGAAACCGTGGGCGCTTTCATTGAAGGAAGTATGGCCACGATTTTTTTGAGATCGGCACTTTTCGCGTTAAGCTTTAGGCCGACTTTCCCTTCGGCGAGTATAGCGCCCCTGAGAAGGAGTACTATCCTCTCCATCCTTTCTCTTTTCCATTCATCCTTCCATGAATTTACGTTTGAAATGAACTGCGTGGTGGACTCACAGACCGTCTCTAATATGCGCAGCCCGTTAGCCTTTAGGCTCGCTCCCGTTTCCGTTACCTCCACTATGGCATCGATCCCCATCTTGGGCTTGACCTCGGTCGCCCCCCAGCTGAATTCCACCTCGGCCTTTACCCCCTTTGCTGCCAGATAATTGTTCGTCACATTAACAAGCTCCGTAGCGATCTTTTTCCCGTTAAGGTCTTTCACGCTATTTATGGAGGAATCGTTAAGAACCGCTATAACCCATTTCACGGGCTTCATGCTCCGCTTGGCATATATCAGTTCCGCGACGCGTTCTACCTTTGAAGAGTTTTCCCGTATCCAATCTTCCCCGGTTATCCCGCAATCGACAATACCGTCTTCCACATAGCGCGATATCTCCTGCGCCCTGAAAAGTACCGGCTCTATATCCTCATCGTCTATACTAGGGAAATACGACCTTTCCGAAACCTTGATCTTGTATCCCGCTTTTTCAAATAGCCTTATAGTTGTTTCTTGAAGGCTTCCCTTGGGTATCCCGATACGTAATTTTTTTTCCATACAGCATCCTTCACAACGGACGATAAGGCATACTTTACCTTACCCAAAGATCTTCCCGGAAGGCATCCAGTTCCCTTCCGCGGCGATCTTTTCCCATTTTTAAGATTAATAATATCCCGTTTTGTGACGATTTTTCGTGTAAATTGTATAACATTGGCAATTTATAGTCAAGAACTTACGCCTCCCGGCCTTGTATTATAAGTAATTATTATCCGTAAAACCCGTGTTTCAGATCTTTCGTAACAGTTCAGCTATCCACAGTAAGATAAAAGCTCTGTGCTAAAGGGTGGATACCGGGATATGCCGAGAATTTAGTAAAGTCTTGCGCATCCTGGCCAGCCATATAAACGGCTAGGGCGACGGGAAGGATGCTTTTGAGCATTGAGCGGTCTATGGCCGACAGGATATGAATAATTTAAGCTTCCCCGCTAAGCTACGCCTGAAGAACAAAAATAATAAATAGACCGCCAGAAGCGCAAAAAGCATCCTTCCCGCGGATAACCGAACTATTACCTCCCTCCGTGAAGCAATCTATCCCTGCCGGGCAGGCGCTACGCGCTGTCCGCTAACACTCCCAACCGGCGAACTGGTTAACTGGCGAACCAGCAAACCAAATAACAACCTATTGACTCCTGAAACCTACTTATGCTAAACTTTTACATCATGAGTCTCATTCCCAAACATAAAAATAACGAATTGGTAAAATACGGAAAGCTTCTCCACGCCGAAAAACTGGTGATCGGTACGGGCGGCAATATCAGCGAAAGGGACGGGGTCTGTCTTATAATCAAGCGAAAAGGCGCCGATATGTCCGTCGCCGAGCCCGAAGACTATCTCCGGTTCACGTTCCTGGAAACGGAAGGCAAAGAACCCGCGACCATGAGCTCGGAAACCCCCGTGCATGTGGCGTGTTACAGGGCGAAGAAAGATATCGGCGCGATAATCCACGCCCACCCTTCATACGTCATCGCCGCGGCGGCAAGGAACGCGGCGCTTGAAGGCATATCTTACGAGTTCGATTACATAATACAGTCTCCGGTACCGCTGCTCGAGTATATTTCGCCGGGCTCAAAAGAGCTCGCCGAAGCCGTCGCACGCGAAGTAAAGAACGGCGCCAACGCGGTTCTGCTCAAAAAACACGGCGCTTTCACTTTCGGCACGGACCTTAACGAGGCGTTCACAAGGATGGTCGCGCTTGAGCGGGCGGCTATCACCTATCTCCACAGCCAAAAGTAATACGCCTTTTCCTTCGTATCCCCATAAAAATTATTTCCTTGTTTACCGGCGCTATTCCCTTATAATATTTATCGAACGCCCGGCATGGACATACTTCAAGGCTTCCTATTCTATCCTGCCGGCATATAGATCGTAAAAACGCACAAAAAGGAAAGGATCCCGGTCATGGTATTAAAAACTTTTCGCAGCAAAACTTTTTCAAAGAATATCTTCTGGCTTCTGCTGATCCTCATACTGCCGGCTTTCGTGCTTTGGGGCATCGGCAGTTTCACGGGACAGCCGCCCCTCGTCGGGACCATAGACGGAAAAGGCATCACACCCTCCGCTCTGGCGGAAAGTCAATTGGGGATACGAGCTCAGCTCTTCTTCGCTTATTTCACTGATTCCGAGACCTTGAACAAACTGCTCCGGAACCGGTCGCTTCTCAACTCGATGGCGTGGGAAAGGCTCATCTTCCTGCACGAGGCCGAAAAAAAAAGGATCAAGGTGTCGGACGACGCGATAATCTCGTTCATCTATAAACAGCCGCTTTTTCAAAGGGGCGGGGCCTTTGATCCCGACGCTTACGCGTATATCCTGCGTAACGCTCTTTCGATGGAGCCTCGCCAGTTCGAAGAACTTATGCGGGAGAACCTTAAGGTCATAGCCCTCCGCCAGGATATAATAAAGGATATCACCGTCAGCGACGAGGAAGTCTCGAACTATTACCGAAAACTTAACAGCAAAGTGATCTTATCGTATCTCTTCTTCGACAGAAAAGACTATGAGAAGGACTTAACAGTATCACCGGAAGAGGCCTCCGCCTACTACGCGGCGAACAAAGCCCGGTTCGTGGCCCCGGCCGAAGTAGAGGTCGAATATCTCGAGTTCCCTTATTCCACCGAAGAAGAGAAACAAACCGCTCTGGATCTGGCCGGCGGCATCTATCGGAAACTTGTCTCGTCACAAGAGGACTTGGGCAAGTTCGCGGCCGGACAAGAACTTAAATACGGCAAAACCGACCCTTTCTCGCGCGAGGACATAATCCCCGGAGTCCCTTTTTTCCAGGAGTTCTATGACACGGCCTTCCGTCTTTCTAAAGAAGACCTAAGCATGCCGATATCTCCGACCGCGGATAAAGGATCGTATTACATTTTGCGCAAGACCGGCGAGATCCCTTCCCGCGAGAAAAAATTGGACGAGGTCCTATTGGAAGTCGAGAAGATCATCTTGTCCGAAAAAAGCGCGTCTTTAGCTAAAAAGGAAGCGGATAAAGTCCACAGTGAACTCTCTTCTTCGACCGATTCCCTGGAAACAAAAGCTTCCCTTCTCGGGAAAACAGCGGTAAAAACCGAAGCGATAACATATGCCGATTATATCGATAATGTGGGTTCGGCCAGAGATATAGTTTTCGCCGCCCAGGAAAAGAACCCGGGCGACCTGCTCTCTCACAAAAAAAAAAAAAACGGTTCGGCGGTGATCCGTGTCGACCAGATCCTGCCGCCTTCCGATGAAACTTTCGAAAAAGAGAAAGACAACCTGCGCACGACCCTCCTTATCCGCAAACAGGTGAAGGTCATGGAAGATTGGTTCAGCAAAAACTCGTCGCGGGCAAAATTGCGGACGCCTTTGGAGGAGTTGTAACTCTAAGCGCGGGTAGCTATCATTCAAGGAATTTCTGCAGTTCTTCCATGAACGCCGAGATGTCCTTGAACCTTCGGTAGACCGAAGCGAACCTCACGTACGCCACCTCGTCAAGCGCGTGGAGTTCTTCCATCACCATATTGCCGATAATGGTCGTCTTGATCTCGCTGTCCGTCTTTTTCTGGACCTCGCGTTCGATCTTTTCGACTATCTCGTCGATCTTATCCATGCTGACCGGCCGCTTTTCGCACGCTTTCATTATCCCGGCCCGTATCTTGTCCCGGTCGAACCTTTTTCGGCTGCCGTCCCTTTTTACCACCATGAGAGGCGCCTTATCAATATATTCATACGTGGTGAACCTCGTGCCGCAACCCAAGCATTCCCGGCGGCGACGTATGCTCATCCCCTCTCCGCTCATCCGCGAATCTATGACCTTATCCTCGATACTTTTACAGGAGGGACACTTCATGGTTCGACTACCGCCATTTCTATCCCGGCTTCTTCTATAAATTTCAGGGCAAAATCATCCGGATAACTGCCCTGTATGACTATCTTCTTGATCCCGACGTTTATTATCATCTTAGCGCATATGCTGCACGGTTGCGTAGTCACGTATAATACCGCCCCTTCTAAGCTGGAGCCGTGCCTTGCCGCCTGTAAAAAGGCGTTCTGTTCCGCGTGAAGGGCTCTGCATAGTTCGTGTCTTTCTCCCGACGGCACGCCAAGTTTTTCCCTGAGACACCCGACCTTGTCGCAATGGATTATCCCTGTCGGGGCGCCGTTATACCCGGTCGCGAGTATCTGTTTATTTTTTACCACGACCGCCCCTACCTGTCTCCTTAGGCACGTGGACCTCGTGGAAACAAGACGCGCTATGCTGAGAAAATACTCATCCCAGCTCGGACGCGGGATCTCGCTTATCACAGTTTTTTTGCTTGTTTTATTTTTCACTCCGCCTCCATCTCATCTATCCAATTCTTGTATAGCGGAAAACTTTTGAGCATCTCCTTGACACGTTGTTTTATCGACGCCAAGGTCTTATCGTTTTCCCGCGCGTTCAGGGCTTCGTCGATAAGCCCAGCTACGACATCCATCTCATTCTCTCCCATCCCTCGGGTCGTGACCGCGGGCGTTCCGAGCCGGATCCCGCTTGTAACGAACGGGCTTTTGGGATCAAACGGTATAAGGTTCTTATTCACGGTTATGCCCGCTTTGTCCAGGCATATCTCAGCCTCTTTCCCGGTTATACCTTTACCCGAAAGGTCGACCAGCATAAGATGATTGTCCGTCCCGCCGGACACTATCCTATATCCTTTTTTCTTGAGCTCCTCGGAAAACCTCTTCGCGTTCTTTACCACTTTCCCCTGATAGTCCCTGAACCCCGGTTCCAACGCCTCCTTGAACGAAACGGCCTTCCCGGCGATAACGTGCATGAGCGGCCCTCCCTGTATGCCCGGGAAGATCTCCGAATCGATCTTTTTAGCGTATTCCGCCCTGCAAAGGATCATGCCGCCCCTCGGCCCGCGCAGCGTCTTATGTGTGGTGGTCGTGACAAACTCCGCGTGAGGCACAGGGTTAGGATGTATCTCGGCCGCCACAAGCCCCGCGATATGGGCCATGTCCACCATCAGTATGGCGCCTATCTCGTCGCAGATGGCCCTAAACTTCGCGAAATCTATCTCCCGAGGATACGCCGACGCCCCCGCGAGTATCATCTTCGGTTTATGTTCGAGAGCTTTCGCGCGTATCTCGTCGAAATCCAGCCTTTCAGTTTTCCTATGCACGCCGTAAGAGATCACATTGAAATATTTGCCCGAAAAATTTTTTTTGTGCCCGTGAGTAAGGTGTCCCCCGCAGGATAGGTCCATCGCAAGGACGGTATCGCCAATATTCAGCATGGAAAAATATACCGCCATGTTCGCCTGGGAACCGGAATGCGGCTGCACGTTTACATGTTCCGCCCCGAAAAGTCTTTTCGCCCGTTCGATAGCTAGGCCTTCCGCCACGTCGATGAACTCGCACCCCCCGTAATAACGGGCATGGGGATATCCCTCGGCGTATTTATTCGTCATGGCCGATGAGACCGCGCCCATTACGGCCCTAGAGGCAAAATTCTCGCTCGCGATGAGCTCGATGCCCTCGTTCTCCCTTTTCGTCTCGTTCAGAACAGCCTGGAATATTTCCGGATCGGTCTCTTTTAAATGTTTCATTATTATTCACCACATTCCTTTAATAAGTTTTCATCTTAGATCGTTAAAAAAACGCTTTTTATTCTGATCGGGAGCTATCGTCATACACAATGTTTTTCTACGGGCTGGTCCTGTCGGCGTCCATTCTGCGCGCATCTGATTCGCCTCCACTAAAGTTTCGGCGAATCCTGCTGTGCTCGAATTCCCGCCGCCACCCGCCTTGTATAAAATCTTTTTTCAACAGTTTCAAGTTATTCCTTTTTTGAACAGTTTTTTCTCTATCTTGAGTATCTGCCGGACCCTTCTTTTATGTCTTCCCCCCAGGGCCTTGGTCTCGAGCCACGTTTTCGTTATTTCGGCGGCTTTAGCATAACTGGTCTTGTTCGCGGCAAGCACAAGAACGTTCGCGTCGTTATGCTGCCGTGAAGACAAAGCGTCCTCCACGGAATTACATAGCCCTGCCCTTACTCCGGGCAGCTTGTTGGCGATGATGGACATCCCTATACCGCTCTTACAGATAACTACGCCTCTTGAGGCCTTCCCGGACGATACCATCCGCGCCGCCTCGTACCCATATTCGGGATAATCGACCGGCTCGGGAGAATCCGTTCCGACATCCGTTACGGGATATCCCTCTTTTTTCAACAACGTTTTTACCCGTTCTTTAAGCTCGTACCCCCCGTGATCCGCGCCGATAGCTATTCTTTTAGCCATTTGATAAATCCTTCTACGGAATTTTTTATAAGCTCGAAAGCCGCGTCATAAAACCCGATAGGCCGCCCGATCGGGTCCGGAATTATTGTATTATCGCCGTTCCTGCCGAAAGCCCCGAGAAACAATATCTTTTCGTCTGCCTGCGGCAACATGTCGAGGATCTTCGCCCTATGCATGGGTTCCATTATAAGGATAACATCCGCCCAGTTTATCATCTCGTCCGTGAGCTGCTTTGACGCGAGGTCTTTGGTGTCTATCGCGGCGCCCCTCAGCACTTTAAGCGCCTCCTGAGTAGGCGTCATCCCGAGAAAACCCAATGTCCCGGCCGACCTCACCTCTATGTCAAGCCCTTCTTTTTTGACACACGCCCTCATGTACGCTTCCGCCATTATGCTTCTACAGCTATTGCCGGTACAAACAAAAAGTATGTGTTTTATTTTTTTCATCGGACGGCCGAGTTTATTTTTTCCTTTTAATGCTCCGATTCTTTTCGTCTATTTTTTTGACGAGTTCCTTTTTATATCCCTCGATCTTAGCTCTCATCTGTGCCGAACTCGCGCCGATTATCTCGGCCGCCAAAATAGCGCTATTGACCGCGCCGGTTTTCCCTATGGCAACTGTAGCTACAGGAACACCCGCAGGCATCTGGACCGTGGAAAGAAGAGAATCTATGCCGTCGAGCTTCGTTTCCATCGGCACGCCTATAACGGGAAGAACTGTGTGCGCCGCGATAACGCCGGCAAGGTGGGCCGCTCCGCCGGCTCCCGCGATGATCACCATTATGCCGCGCTTTGCCGCGCCTTTGGCGAACTTCGTGGTCTTTTCCGGCGATCTGTGAGCGGAAAATATATGTGTTTCATACACGATCCCGAACCTCTCGAGCATGACCCCGGCTTCGGACATGACCGGAAGATCGGAATCGCTCCCCATAACTATGCTCACTAACGGCTTGTTTTTCATAGTGTTCCGCCTGTCTATCTCTTTCTTTTTCATATAGGTCGAACACACGGGTTCGCCCCTACACGTCCAACGTCCCACGTCCTACATCCCACGGTTTTCCTGACCTCTGACTTCCGCCCTTTTCCCTACGCCAGTTCCGCCCTGACCAAGGCCTTTCTGCCTATATCCCGCCTATAATGCATTCCTTCGAACTGGACTTTTTTTACGGCCCGATAAGTATTGTCTATCGCGTCTTTTATCGTGTGCCCTTTGGCTACCACATTCAATACGCGCCCGCCGCTCGTCACAATATTGCCGTCTTTTAGCTCCGTGCCGGCGTGAAACACAAGCGCGCCTTCCTTTACGGCCTCGTCGCATCCGGTAACGACCTTCCCGTTCTCATATTTTTCGGGATATCCTCCCGCCGCGAGAACGACGCACACGCACGACCTTTCGTCCCACTCCACGGTTTTCCCGGAGATGTCGCCTTCCGCCGTCGCCAGCATTAATTCCGCGAGGTCCGATTTCATGCGCGGTAAGATCGCCTGCGTCTCGGGATCCCCGAAACGCACGTTATATTCAAGCACCTTCGGCCCTGCGTCGGTCACCATTATCCCGGCGTAGAGAACGCCTTTATACTCTATCCCTTCGCGGTAAAGCCCTTTTATCGTAGGCGAGATTATATTTTCCATTATGTCCTTTAACATGCTTTCGTCGACCAGAGGCGCCGGGGAATAGGCCCCCATGCCCCCTGTATTGGGCCCTTTATCGTTATTAAAAACCCTTTTATGGTCCTGGCTCGTCGCCAGCGGGATCACATTCGTGCCATCGGTCACGACCAGTATCGACACTTCTTCCCCTTTTAGGCACTCCTCAACTATTATTTTGTGTCCCGCGGCGCCGAACACTTTCTCCACCAGCATGCCTCTGGCGGCAGACACGGCTTCTTCGACCGTATCGGCGACAATTACGCCTTTCCCGGCGGCAAGCCCATACGCCTTCACGACAATAGGGGCGCCTTCCGACATGATATGGTCTTTCGCCTTTTCGAAATCATCGAATATTCGGAAACTCGCCGTAGGCACATTGTATTTTCCCATTATCTCTTTCGCGAATATCTTGCTTGATTCCATCCGCGCCGCCGCGTACGCCGGCCCGAAGACCTTTATCCCGGCACTCTCCAGATCGTCCGCGATACCGATCGCCAGCGGGGCTTCCGGACCGACCACTACTAGGTCTATCTTTTTCTCCTTACAACACGCGATCACTTCCTGATGCTTGGTTATGTTGAGTTTAATGTTAATGGCGCTACCCGACGTCCCGCCGTTCCCCGGCGCGCAGTAGATCTCGCTTACTATCGGGCTTTGCCTCAATTTCCAGCAGAACGCGTGTTCGCGCCCGCCGGACCCTATGATAAGAACATTCATGCTGTCAATCCCCTTTCGTCCATATCCAAACCTGCATTTTTATATAAGCTCGGCCCTTCTTTTCCCTTTAACGATCTCACCGATGATCCAGCTTTTTATTCCGTGCCTTTTGAGGAGGATTTTGGACACGATGCCGGCGTCTTTTTTGCTGACGGCGAGCGTCATCCCTATCCCCATATTGAAGGTGCGGTACAATTCTTTATCTTTTTCACCCGTCTTATCGACTATCATCGTGAAAACTTTCGGCAGAACCCATGTCCCCTTGCGTATCACGGCCTGTCTTCCTTCCGGCAGCATCCGCGGGATATTGTCGTAAAAACCGCCTCCAGTGATATTGGCGGCGCCCTTTATTCTCGCGGACCGCGCCGCGTCCAAAAAGGCCTTTACATAAATTATCGTAGGCGTGAGGAACAACCCGCTTTGCCGCTTTAGTTCCCGTTCCGTGAAAAGTTTGCGTACCATCGAGAACCCGTTCGAGTGTAATCCGCTCGATGCTATCCCCAAAATAACATCACCCGGCGTTATGTCATCGCCCGTTATTATCTTCTCCCGTTCTACAACGCCTACGGCGAACCCGGCAAGGTCGTACTCGCCTGCGGCGTACATCCCGGGCATCTCGGCGGTCTCGCCGCCGATAAGCGCGCACCCCGCCTGCTTGCAGCCGTCCACGATACTTTTTATCACCTTATTCCAGACACCTTTTTCGAGTTTCCCCGTAGCGAAATAATCAAGAAAGAACAGCGGCCTGGCCCCCGAACAAAGAACGTCATTGACGCACATCGCGACAAGGTCTATCCCGATAGTGTCATGCTTGGACGCAAGCTGGGCTATCTTTAGTTTCGTCCCGACACCATCGGTAGAGGCCACGAGTATGGGATCTTTTAGCCCGGTCTTGGCCATATCGAAAAAACCCCCAAAGCTCCCGACCGACCCCACGCACCCTTTTATCCTGGTCGAATTAATAAGATTTTTAGCTTTTTCGATAAGGAGATCCGCCTTGTTTATGTCCACGCCCGATCTCTTATATGTTATATTTTTCATTACGCCCTTTCTTCTATTGGTTCTCTAGTTCGTTGGTTATCTGTAGGACGTCCCACGTCCTACGAAACCGGCGGAACCAGTTAACCAGCGAACCGGCTAACCGGATAACCCTATCCTCTTGAACACCTTATCGATGTGCCTGAAATGATAATCCAGCTCGAAACAATCTTCTATCTCGTCTTCCGATAAATATTTTTTTACTTTGCCGCTTTTAAGCACTTCGTCTTTATAATCGCTTGAAGAGTTAACGGCTTTAAGAGCGAGCTCCTGCACGATATCGTACGCTTCGTTCCTTGTCGCGCCTTTCTTTATGAGCTCCAGGAGGAACCTTTGGGAATAAATAAGGCCTTTCGTCGCGGTCAAGTTCCGCAGCATGCGGTCGTCGTTGACCACAAGATTGGCGATAAGGTCTCTCGTTTTCATAAGCATGTAGTCAAGAAGTATGGTCGAATCTGGGATGATGACCCTTTCGACCGAAGAATGGGATATGTCTCTCTCGTGCCATAGCGCCACATTTTCTATCGCGGCTGTCGCGTTCCCCCTGAGTATCCTCGCCAGACCAGTTATGCGTTCCGAGATTATGGGGTTCATCTTGTGCGGCATACTTGAAGAACCCGTCTGCCCTTTCGCGAAATATTCCTGGACCTCGCCTATCTCGGTCTTTTGAAGCCCCCTCACTTCCAACGCGATCTTTTCGAGCGTCGCCCCCGTGATGGCCAGCATGTTAAGATAATAAGCGTGCCTGTCCCTCTGCAATACCTGGCTCGACACCCCTGCCGCTTTTAACCCGAGCTTTTTGCATACATGTTCCTCCACGTCCGGGTCGACGTTCGCGAACGTGCCTACGGAACCGGAAATCTTCCCTACGGCGATGGTTTCTTTTGCGCTCTTAAGCCTTTCAATATTGCGCCCCATCTCCGTGTAATATATCGCGAGCTTAAGCCCGAAGGTTATCGGCTCCGCGTGAACCCCGTGAGACCGGCCTATCATCGGGGTCTTTTTATGCTTCAACGCTTTTTCCTTCAGCGCGTTCATGACAAGCTCGGCGTCTTTTATCAGAAGGTCCGCCGCCTCGGCCATCTGCGCCGAAAGCGCCGTATCGAGAATATCGCTGGAAGTAAGCCCAAAATGAAGATATTTCGCCTCTTCCCCGATATTTTCGGAGATGTTCTTTATGAAGGCCACAACGTCGTGATTTGTCTTCTCCTCGATCTCCCGTATCCTGTCAGCATCAAAGCAGGCTTTATCTTTTATTACCTTCAGCGCCGCCTTGGGGACGAGCCCTTTTTTCTCGAACGCTTCCGAGGCGAGTATCTCTATGTCCAGCATCTTGCGAAACCTGTTCTCCTCTTCCCATATCTTGCCCATCTCGGGCCTCGTATACCGTTTTATCATAACTTCGAAGTCACCTCTTTCTTCTTCCCTGACACAAAAATAATTTATCAACAGGCGGGTCCTGTCGGCGTCCATTCTGCGCGCATCCGCGTTTCACTTGTGCTGCGCTCGAATTCCCGCCGCCACCCGCTTATAACTACCAAACTCTTTCAACAGTCTTAATTTTAAGATCACGGAACTCCTTCGGGACATGGCGAAAGCCGAAGAACCGCCCGCTTTACGCGCTCCATCTCCCCCCGGAGTATTTTTTATATCATAGGTAATACCCCGTTGTCAATTCGTATCGGGTGCATGGTTTGCCGGATGGCCGGCTCATCGTGAAGAGTCAAAGAGTCAGAGTTGAGGGCTTGGGATGCGGTAATCTTTTCGGGATCGTCCCGGGTTACATTTAATGTGAGGTAATTCGCTGTACGTTCGCATTTTTCCTTGTCGGCGCGCGATGAATAACCCTGCTTAGCGCGGGGAGAAACGTGAGCGGGAGGATCCACCCCGGGCGGAGGGGCCCACAAATGTTTTCCACGCGTTAAACTTTGCGGGCTTATTAAAAGAGAGGACATTTCTAAATTGGCCTCACAAACGGGAAATACAGCTTGCGCGCGCAAAAAAGATTTGTTATAATCAAGCTTCAAATAAGCTTACGACGCGGGGTGGAGCAGAGGTAGCTCGTGAGGCTCATAACCTCAAGGTCGGCGGTTCGATTCCGCCCCCCGCAACCAGTTCAACAAAAAAACCCGTCTTTTAGACGGGTTTTTTTGTTGAACAGAGCATTAGAAATTAGAAAGTTGAGATTAGATCCTGGTGTGGCCTTCGGCTACGTCTTGAAAATAATAAATTTCTAATGCGGTCGAATCTCCAATTTCTGATTTCCCAATCACCCTATTTTCAAAGAATCCTGTCCCCTCAAGTTGTATCGCCTTCGGGGATATTTGAGCAACTTCGGAACGTTTGTGAAAATGAGCTCTCACGTATCCCGGACCCCGGCCTTTTATCTTCGTCAAGGCTGGCTAAAACTTGAAATGCTTCTGCGGGCTCTCTTTTTTTATCTCTTCTTTGATAATATCAATAAATTCGCGAGCTGATTTTAAGGCGCTCTTTACGTCAGTCATGGAAACATGAAATTTCCACGGCTCGTAAATAAAATTATTCCGATTCTTACGCATATAGTCAAATTTTTCGGTTAGCGCCTTATACCTATCGCCCAAAAAGTGCGCCGTAAAGCCAACAACGGTTTTGTGCTGAAAATTTGCCGAAGGCCTGAAGCCTTTAGTAAACACAAACGCCCTGCCCGCATGAAGCATAGCGGTGTATGCCGTTTCATACGCATGCCCTTCATCTATCAACAATAATTTTTCTGAAACCTTAAGATCCTTTTCGGCTCTTTGGATCACTTTTCTTACTTGATCGAACCCCACTTTTTCCGGTTTGATCAGTTTCTTTTCCAGATATTCACTTAAAAAATCTTCAGAGGCCATTTTCATTCCCCTTTATGAAAATTTTCTTACCGTTGACAATTTCTAATATGAAAGAATTTTTCTTTTTCTTTTCCTTTTTGTATTCGCTTTCCGAGTAGCGCGTGTAATTAATTTCTTTGAATAACTTCTTTTCTATGTTGTTTATCGCCCCTATCAGTCCGCCCTCGTCAATATTGTCCCCTATCAAAAACACATCAACGTCGCTATCCTGTCTTTCGTCGCCTTTCGCGAAAGATCCGTATATAAAAGCGGTTTTAACGCCCCTTACCCCGGGGATAGCGTCTTTTAAGAACTTTATAACACCATCGGTTTTATAGATGATGTTTTTAATTTCTTCATAAACCGGGTTTTGCTTATTCAAAGAAAACAGTTTTATATTGCCGATCCGTCGCGCCTTGAGTATCCCCAAAGAGTTGAGCTTCGTTAGCTCTCTATGAAGCGCGCCTACCGATATGTGGTAGAGGCCGGCCAGCTGGCGGGTGTAGTATTCGGTATCGGGCGATTCGACGAACGCCTTCAGTATTCTTTGGCGAGTTTTTGAGCCTATTATGTTTTTTAACATATTGTTCTCATTTTGAGAACAATTGTACTCATTTTGAGAACGAAAGTCAAGTTTTAACTCGGTTTGGCAATACCAAAATTTCTAGCGCGGCCGGATCTCCAATCTCTAATTTCATGATTTCCCGATCGCCGATCCGCGCCGGGCCGCGCATTTTCGGGTTTATACGATCTCGTCGCTGCGCCCCGTCGTTATGGTCCCCTTTTTACACTTTGGGCACTTCAGCCCCTTTGAGCCGATAAACATGTCCACCTCGTTCATGGGTTTACCGCATCTTGAGCAGTTAATATCGTCCTTTTCCGGATCGAGCTGTTTTACTTTACCGCAGGAAAAACACATGAAGTCCTCGAGCCGCCCTATCTTGTTTTCCTCGAGCAGCTCTTCGCGGCTTTTCCCCGTTAATCTTTTCATCAGTTCCCCGACCCGGTCGCTGAACAATCCCGGCCCGGGCGGGAGAACGAGCTCTCTTTCACCGTTATTGAGCTCAAAATAATCCGCGGGCCACATCCCGCCGACAAATACGAATTTACACGTGTCGCAGTAAACTTTGAACATTATGGTAGTCCTTTCCCCTCACATCCGGACGCTTCCCATTGCTCTTTCGTCTATGGATATGCCCTTCCCTCTTTTCGTCATTAAGAACGTTGCCAAACAATGCGATCAACTTCTTCCGTAATATCCCTAAAAATTTCGTCTTTTGAAGTTTTTGTTAACACTGCGAACCCATACGACCTGCCCGTTCCGCTCACAAGATAATGCGCATAGCTGACAACAATATCTTCGTAACCATCGTTATTCAGATCTCCCATAACTTCTAACGAAAGTATATGGCTGGGGAATTCGTCATTATATCTCTCACCTTCATCCACGTTATAAAAATCTTCGTCGAAAGTATCATAAAGAGATATGCTATTTTTTGATGATCCAATAATTCTCGCGTTAGGAGACACTTTTCTCCACGATCGTTTTTGTTGTATCGCGGTCTCGATAAACTCCCTCTGCTCGGAACCTGCCCAGGAAACAAAATCGGCCGGCAAAATGGATAGGGGATCTTCGCTTTGAAAACTGAAATCCCTCACATAAGAATATTTTGATGGCTTTGCGTGCTTATAGTAGATCAGGGGCATAGCGGTCCCTTCAAAAAGCCCTCCATCTATAATGTCGTATGTGGTGTATAGATTAAGCCTATACCCCTTTAGAGAATTCTCGTAGTACTCCGATGGAGTGTTAGTGAAATCGTCCGAGCCTATCTCATCTTTAACCATTTTAAAATTAAACGGTTTTTCTGTATTGGTATTGATCACGGGTGCATTCATTTTTTCTGTCAATTCTTGCTCGGACAATTTTGTCCAGCCATCACTATAGATCATGGGCTCATAAGCATATGATTGCTTGCACAAAAAAAACGAACAAATACTTACAGCCATCAAAATCACTCTTTTCATCGCACACCCCATAATGTCGCGTAAATATCGTCGCTTTAATCCCACAGCGGGTACGAAACTACTCCCACACCTGTATTTTTTTTAATCCCACACCTGCCGTTTAACTAAATTGGTGGCGGCGCGGGTTACTTGATATCTTCAAATATTAACGAGAACACGGGGACAGGTCCGGGATTATTTTAGGGCGCAGCTCCCCGATCGTTCTCGGTAACGTCCCGACCCTCATAACGATCCCCTTTATCGGGCCTATCCTCTTCTGCTTATTGCGCTATTATTTCAACTCGAATGAGGCCGTTACTACCGCCATAACCTTTTTATCGAGTGATGTAGTGTCGTTCATCCCCCAATCGGAGACGTCCGTCGAAGTGATAGGCGTGATCTGGAATACGCCCATCCTCGCCGCGCGCATAAAGCCTATCTTATTACCCGTTGCATTGGCCATGCTTTCGGCCCGCTGTTTGGCATTCTCTGTGGCTTTGGCGAGCATATCGATCTTCAATTCATCCAATTTTGTGTAAAAATAATCGGGCATATGCGAGGCGAACTGAACTCCCTGGTCGATCAGGTCCGTTGACTCCCGCGATACCATGGTTATCTTATCGACATTATTTGATCTAACTTCAACGTTTTGGGTCAATCGGTACCCTTGTATATCGTTCGTATCGTTCCCTTTTTCGTTCTTCTTGTAGACCGTTTCCGTCGCTACCTGGGAGATAATGATCTCCTTGTCTTTTACGCCTTTAGCCGCGAGATACGCTTTTACCTTAGCGAGGTCTTCTTTTAACAGACTATACGCCGTCTTTAGGTCTATTTCCAACCTTGAGAGCTCTCCATACCATACGATATAATCACTCCGGATCTCTTTCGTCGCTGACCCCGTAACGCTTATTTGTTCTCTTGTAAATTTCATTACTTTCAGGAACCCGCCCGACAGAATAACGCTTGCCGCTACCGTCGCCACCACGATACACAGTCCCAACACCACGATCTGCGAATCTTTTAAGAACCTTCCTTTTTCCATGTTTCGCCCTTTCATTTTCTAACTTTTGAAGAACATGTTGCATTCTGTCCTCATGTTCATATTAACTATATACTTTTGATAATGCTCCCGTATCTTTTGCATAATCATACAAATATTACCCGGTTTCGTTTTCAGATGCTTCAAGCTCCTTTATCAAGCTCTCATTTGTTGTTATGTGTAAGAGTATCTTTGCTAACCCCTTCATAAGAAATGACGTCATTTCGGCCGGCTCATAGTTAACGCCACTGTTACTTTGCTCCTGTCCTTCCTCAAGCCTTAGGCGTTGATTAAATTCATAATACATAACGAGAGAAATCAAATATACGGCGGTTTTATAAGTTCTTGTAATCCGGGCTATATTCTCTCCCGTTATTTTTCGACTCCTTATGTAATTATCTAATTCCCGTGGCTCCATATTTACAGATACAGCATCCACTAGAGACTCCTCCCCACTCGATTCATGAATTTTACAAATATCTAATTCCGTCCAGTTATAATCTTCGTCTTCCCAAAATTTTCTTCGAGAGCTGTCTTTGTCTTCTTCCTTCTTTCTCCGATAAACTTCAGTTAATTTGGGCAACGAATACTCTTTCTTTGCATCATATTCCCTCTCTGTTCTCTTCTCTTGGGGATTATCTATTTTTACCTCTGCTATTAGCGAGAACGAACCACCAGGAGAACTCATTTCTATATCTATGGGAATTACAGTCCCTACGGGTATTGTAACATTAGGCCTAATCCTCAATTTTATATTGCCTTCGTTGGGGCCAACGACGTTAACATCCAAGATTTCCTCATCATCTGATCCGGGCTCTATTTCTCCCACTCCCGTTCGGATATGCGGTTTGCGCACCCGGACTTTTAACTCGCCTTTATCGTGAGGCCTAATCAAGTATTCATCCTCTACATCAGTGCCTATTTCAATTTTGCATTCTCCATTCTGCGGTAACATTTTAATGTTTCCGGGGTGTAAATTCTTGAACTTAAAAATACTTGGGTATCTTTTACCTTTAAAGACTTCTTCACCCGATTTATCTTTTTGTTTTTTGATTTTCTTAATCTCGTTACTCAAGAGCCCTCCCTGCAACCCAAGTAATTTTTTGATTTCAGCATCATCGCTAAGTAACTTGCCCATAATTTTTCTTAAAAACTCTTCATCCTTGGGGTTTTGGTATATTTGGTCGCGTCTCCATTCCTCATCTAATGCGGTTAAATATTCATCATCTCGGAGCTCTCTTGCTACAGTTTCAACCAAGTTTCTATATTCTTCCCTGTCGCGCATGTTGTCCCTGGATGACATAAATATATCTTCATGCAAAGTTCTTGGCATATTCGAACAATCAACATTAACTAAAATGTGCCCCTTTAGATATGCTTTCTTTGCCTTTGAAGTAATGAAGGAATTGTTCAATGAATGCTGGACTTGGCCGTTTACCGTGAAAACAACTGCCATGTCGTCAATAAATTCGTCCGCTGATACTTCTTTGTTAAAAACAAACACTTCTACATTATATTTTGTGCCATCAGAAGATACGCTCATTTTAAAGGTTTTCTTCAGGGACTCCTTGCCGTCCAACAAAACTCGCGTTCTATTCCCATGCATAATTTTTGTCGGTGAATGCCCTTTTGTAAATCGCCTCTCGCAAATTAAAATAGGCAAGGCGGCTTTGTATAAATATCTATTTAAATCTCTCCATAAATCCAAGGTTGCATCTGACGCTCTTCGTAAATCATAATGATACAATTTTATGTAGGTACCCCCCTCAAATTTTCTATTTTCTAAACCTAAATCTACGGGTTTACTTATAAATTCGAGAATTTTCTTATCACTATCTACACAATATTCAAACCAAGATACTTTATCGTTTTCATCACCGCGATTCCGGCGAACAAGAGTAAAGCCATAAGCACCGTCATCTCCTGCCCCATTAAGATTGCGCTTTGATATTATAAGCTGATACCGCTTTTCCCCACAAAAAGGCAACACTGCGGTACCTCCCATATTGTATTTCCCTTGGACAAAAAACACATTTGCCTTATTGCCTTGGTTCAGGGAAACGAATGTTTTGGGGAAATCCTGCGGATTTTGTCCTTCCCCATTATCGTATATAACAATATTGGGTTTCTTTTTTGACCCCTGTACGATAATTTGTATATCTGCCGCGAGATTTCGACGTTCTCTATCTGATAAATTTGCGTATGATTCATCTGTTAGGTTAAAATATTTCTGCAATGCTTCTTCCATGGATCGCGGGCTATCATGCCCCCTCGGGTCATCTCCATGCATCTTGCATTTCTTTATTAACAAAGCATCTATGGAATTGGTGATTTTTTCTATTAGAGAGGGGACGGATTTTGCTGATTGTCCGGTCACGGTTCCTATGTTGTTGGCTGCTTGGCCATAGTGCACCCAGTTTTCTTTTTTTCTCAAAACTGGGTGATCCTCAATAATCGAACTTACCTTTTCTTCGGTTTCAGCACTTGCTAAGGCTAAACACAACTGATCGTTCGTCATATTTCTCTCCGGAAAAATTTTCTTTTCTTCCTTACTTGTACTTATAAAGTAAATTTGTTGGACTTTGCTTTACTGTTAAAAAGCGCCTTAATCCTTTTTAGCTCAGAATCAATAGCAGAGAATATTTTTGCCACTTCCTCATCCGCGTATTCATAGACCCCGCGGTTAGAACAGTTCCCCAACTTGCGTAATCCATCCAATACTTTTTCAGTTCTTTTTGAAGCAATTCTTTTAAACCTTTGTTGTTTAACTTCTTTAATGGGTAAGTTCATACTGCTCTCCTTTTGCTAATATTCCACAAATAGATTATAGCATTTTCACAATATTTGTCAACTATTTGCGTTATATTTGCAATATATTTTTTAAATATATTAGGAACTCTGGACGATGCGGTGTTTGTGCTACAACTTCTATTATCCAGACAACGGACACGAAACTACTCCCACACCTGTATTTTTTTGTTCGGAAACCCATCCCTGATTTTATTACCACTTATCCATCCCTAGCTCCTTACCCCATCCCTGCGCATATCCTGCTGTGAGCTCATCCCATACCAATGGATGATAATAGCACTTCGCTCTAAAACCATTAATCTTCTCATCGGCTTCCATAAAATATTCATGCAGTTCGTCGCTCCTCTCATAAAATTCTTGATTAGACCAGTGCAGAGAACGCTCTAGTAGATCTTTCTCTGGGTCTTTAGGATAAAAACCTTCCTTAAAATCTAAATTTTTACAAAGATATTTGATAAAACTATCTTGGCTTTTGTCGTCCTGTTTTATTTTTGAATTTAATATAAATCTTATGGCCGATTCTGCTATAAGCGATCCATCTCCGCTTACCGATAGAGCAATTAAATAATCTAAAAACGTATCCCCTTCCACCAATGAAAGTAACTTATCGAAATCTGGCAGAACTTTTGTGACGGGCCATGCCAATGAAACCACAAGCCCATCCTTTGATTCAAAGATTTCAGTTTTTACATGTTCCGATATTTGACTCGAAATATTTTTAAACAATCTATAACTAAATACTTCTTCTTGATCCTCTTTTTTTTCGTCAAATTTTTCAGATTGAGTGCCTGGCGAATAGATAATTTTAGAATTCTCCGAATTTTCAACTATTCCTAAATTTGCCTTAAACTTACCTACGATTTCATTAAAATATTTTAACAAGCTTTCGAGGTGAACAAATATTCCCTTCTCCACAATATGCCCATGAGAAACAATATTCCGCAGGTATTCAATCTCTCCGACTTTTACGATGAATATTTCCTTATCAATGTTAGTTTTGCCTTTAAAGTAACTCCAAACTTCATTTTTTGAAGTCAATATTTCCTGCAACTCAAACAGCGTAATATGCCAAAAAGGATGCGTGTAGCTTTCCGCCGTAAGATAGTTATACCTCCTGAAAGCTTTTCTTCGTAAACCTATTTTCTGTGAAATATTTTCGGGAATGTTCCTTTTCCATTCTACACAATAAACTGCAATGTATGTTGCATAACAAATTTTCCTCAAAAATTGTTCTATGTGAAAAATTTCTGCATACAATTTAATATTGTTTTGTAAAGCTTGATCCCTAATTTCATTTTTTCCCGGATTCATGCGAAATCTCCTTTTGGAATATTCGAAACATTCCCGATTTAATTCATAGACCTGTATTGTTTTGTTCGGAAGCCCACCCTTATTCTAATCCCAACTCTGTCTCTTTTTCAACGTTTTCGCGAAACATAAAGAAAAATTGCGGGTTGCCGGAAGATCGATACTCTGGAGCTTGTTTTTGTTATTTTAAACTTCCAGTTCCGGGAAATGACCTATGCTGCGAAACGGTAACGGGGTCAGTTCCCGGAAATGGAAGTTTCCCGTCCTTCGGAACCGGTTAACCGGCGAACCCTGCCTACCGGCAGGCAGGCAACGGCGTCCCTCGCCCCTCGGAACCCCCTCTGACTCTTTGACTCTCTGAATCTCTGACTCTTTATAATCAACCAACGAACCGGCGAACAGGCAAACCGGTAAACTGGCTAACCAACTCCTCCACCCGCTCCGCCAGACATCACGGCTGGGTAGTAGTCATCGTCCCGTCAAATGTCGAAATCTCTTCTTTCGGCTTTAAAGCGATCTTAAGGCCGAGGGTTTTGGCGATCTTATTTATTGTTTTGAACGAGAAATTGATATTGCCGTTCTCTATAGAAGAGATGGTCTGCTGCGATACGCCAGTCTCTTTTGAGGCGTTTTTTTGTGTCCAGGCTTTTCCTTTTCTGGCCTTTCTGAGCGTACTTCCGATCTCGACCATTTCTTTTTCAGCTGTTTTTTTTACCGCTTTTTTCGCGCCGATCTTCCCTTTATCGATATTCTTTAAAGCGATTTTATAAACTTCGTCCCAAAAAATAATTCTCTTATCGTTCCACTTATTTTGGCGCATCCGCCTTTTAATGGCGTTCCAATTCCGGCAAAAGACGATCACATCAAGATATTCCGAAAAAACTTCTTTCGGCGTATTCATCCTTGATAACAGCAAAGAGGCATATTCAATAAATTTCGCGTTCGAACTATCTTTTAAGACCTTCTTGATCTTATCTATATCGGAGTTTTTATCCCAGAAAATATTATCGCTCATCATAATTCATCCTCGATCTCAGCTTTAACGATCCTTTCGATCTCATCCCTAAAATGCCTCTCTATTTCCCGATAATCGATCCTCTGTTGAGTTATTATATCTAAAAGATCGCCTTTGATCGTATTCCTATCATAGGATCTATACCACAGGACCAATCCCTCTTTCATTACCGCGGTACAGAATTTCTTCGCGAAGTCTGAAAGGGGCAGAAAGGTCTTTGAAAGATGATATAGGTCAAAAAAATCCTTGGCTTCCTGCCGTCCTCCATAAAATCTTTTTTTGCCAACGTCATCCGTTTGAATAAAACTTCCGCTAACCGTGAATATTTTCCTTAAATATATATCGTTAAGAGATAGGACCGGCACCCCTTCCATCATTTTAAGCGGCTCAAGTAACTTATGATAATCTTCAATAAAATCAAGTTTAAGAACTTCTTCAGAACCGGCTATCGGAACAGAATAAACCATCATTTTAGCCATATCCACAGTCTTTTGTTCCCCGATCAACTTGATCTCAACTTTAATCGAATCTGAAATATGCGCGACGATATCGTTGATCTTCTTTTTATTAAAATCTTGAGTAAAAAAATCGAGATCAAAAGATTCCCTGTGCTCAAAGTAAAATAATGACAAAGCTGTTCCTCCGGCTAAATAAAAGCCCGCCAGCTTCTTTGCCAAAACTGCCAACACTTTATCCCTTAATTTTAAAACCTTTTTCATAACAACTCAATTATACATGATAAACTTTAAATTTTCAAGCAGAATACTAACTATATTGGTATTTAAAATGAAATATCAAGTTTGTATGATTATATTAACCTGGGGAGTGCTGTAGAAACATTCGTAACGCCATATAATACAAGTTGTTACGCGCAGAGCTCGCGGGGACGCTCAAAACATGCTAGGTCCGGATCAGAGTAACACCATGGAACATATGACGATATCGCATTTGAACGTGCGCTGTCTTGGGTGTTCTGACGGGGCTTCATGAGCCTCGCAAGCTTGGTCTCTCCGAAGCCATAATATTTAGCCATAAGGACATGGTTTAGCTGCCAATTACCAAAATCATTTGTAACTTGGCGAGGAAAGTTCGAAGGCGAGTGTAGAGGAAACTTTTGCGCAGGAAAAAATTTTACGTCCCCGGAAGAATACCCGGGACCGCTTCCGCTGTAACGGTCTATCCATCGATACAATTTGTTCCGCGGATGGTTGAAATGTTACGAAAATCGAGAATTCGGATCTTGTTTTTGTCGCCTTGGACTTCCAGTTCCGGGAAATGACCTCTGCTGCGAAACGGTAACGGGGTCAGTTCCCGGAAATGGAAGTTTTCCGTCCTTCGGAACCGGCTAACTGGCTAACCGGTTAACTGGCCAACCGGCGAACCAACTACACCGCGCTCGCTATTTTCTCCGTCTCGGCGTTATATCTCGCTTTAAGCACTTCCAACTCGAGCTTTCCCGCCGTCGGGATGAATATAAAATTCCTCGCCGTCTCTCCTTCCGAAACAAGAATGAACGGGTCGTTTATTATTGTGTCCCCGTCGAACGCGAGTCTAAGCGCTATTTCTATCATCCGGAGAAGCCTCACATCGCCGGTTTCCGGGAAACTCTCAAGGCGCGACACCTCGGCGAAGAACGCCCATTTCGACGCGTCGTCCCCCGGCCGTAACCAGTCAAACGCGCTACCGTCGAAAATCCCTTCTTTACCCAAAAGTACTATATTAGACAGTGGTATCTTCATGAACTTATTCGTATCACGGCTAAGTTCATCCATTTTTGAACTGACTTCGGAAGCAAGCCCCTCGGCGTTCCCCCTGACTATAATGATGTTATTTAACCCTTTCTTTTCGGAAAGTTTCGTAAGCTCGTTCACAAGGCCCTGTATGGCCGCCCTTTGCATATCCGGGATCCAGCTCGTGTCTATCCCTACAATAACCCCTTCATTTTTTCTCTTAGCCTCATATGCCCTCGCCACTAACTGATCAAAGAGGCGCTGGACTTCTTTTGCCGCTTTTCCATCTTGTTTTATCCCGGCCTCTTCCCTTTCGATATCGCGGACGGCTTTTTCGAGATCGTTGAAAAATTCGCGGGCTTTCGTTTCAAAGAACAGCAGATAGTCGTGCATAACACGCGTCTCGGGATATTTTTCTGCCGGTATTATTTTTTTGAATTCCTCTCGTGTATGAGCGATGAGTTTAAGATGTTTTTCTTTTAGCGCCAATATCTCCGTCACAGTATCGCGCGCCGGCGGATAGTCATAATTGAGCCGGGAATATTCCGGAAGGCTGCCCTTGAAGCTGTAAAGTTCAGTCTCCAGGTCCTTATATAATTCAAATATTTTTTCCTTTGTTTCGCCGTCTAACCCGACTCTTTTCGAGTTTATCTTCAGCCCGATGACAATAAGCGCGTTCTTGGGATGGTCCCAGACATATTGCCCCGCGACATAAAGCAGATAGTTATATGAAGCTTCGGGACAGGTGACTTTCATTTCCGACCGGTATTCCGGCGAATTAAGGCGCCGCGCTCTTCCAAACGTGCTTTCCTCGTTACGCACCCTGTCCGCGGGATCTTTCCACGCATCCAGATATTCTTCGCCGTACGGCTCCTCGCCCGGCGCCGCGCTTTTTTCAGCGGGAGGCGTCTCCGTCTTCCCGGCAAGAGTAGAGCCGTCTTTATCTTTCGGTATTTTGATAGTAAATACGGAGCCCTTACCTTCTTCCGAATGGATGTCGATCCTCGCGCCGTGGTCCTTCAGGACATACCATGCTTCGGCGAGACCTAACCCCGTCCCGGTTTCTTTTGTCGTGACATTAATGTCGTATATCGCCGGCCTTCCGTTTGGCCCTATTTTTAAGAAATCACTCGCCACTCCGCCGCCATTATCCTCTATCTTTATCGCCACCCAATCCCCGTCTTCCTCAATATCTATATCCACCCTCATGTCCTTTTGTCCGGAATATTTCCCGGCGCTTGACCACGCGTTCCGCACGATATTGGCGACCGCGTTCAGCAGAGACAGCCTGTCCCCGGATATATACATTTCTTTTTCCGGTACGCTTCGCATCCCCACGCCGTACAACATGGCCTCATCCGGATACCTGCCCGTATTCCACCGAGCCGCGTCCTCAACAAGTTTTTTTATCCCGATCTTCTCTTCCGATGTTCTGCCGTCCGCGAACCTAAGCCGGTTATTCAAGATCTCTTTCGCCAGGTGAAGATGTTTTACCATTCTTTCCAGATCCGGAAGTCTTTTCTCTCCCAAAGCGTTCTCCCCAAGCGAGGAGCGGCCCGATCCCAGCTTGCATGCCTCCATGAACGAATTCGCGGTTTCATACAATTCGTCCGCCTCGCCGGTAAGCTTTTCCAAAGTGCCGCGCCATTCATTGATTTCATCCGGATCATCCTGTTTTATCAGGGTTATTTCCCTGACTTTAAAATAAAGATCTTTTACGTCTTTCTCCAGCTTTTTACACTTCTCTATCTTCGCGCGCGTTTCGTCCGGCATAAGTCCGCCAAGATCCCCGTCTTTAAAGGCCATAAAGGCGTCAACCAGCCTGGCCCCCGGGTCTGTCGCCGGGCCGTGATCAAAGGTCCTGATTGCGATCGCGACGCGTTCGGCCTTTTCCCTTATCTCGTTCCGCTGGACCTTGATCGCTTCCTGCTTTTCTTTTTCCTGGATAAGCCTGTACGCTTTATAAAGCGTTTCTTCCTTGGCGGGGCTGAATATCCTCATGTCGCCGTAATCGGCGACAGCCCGTTCCTTAACGGCATCCTCTATCTTTATGCTCGAGGTCATCTCGATGAGTTTTTCGAGCCTCGAAGTTATGTCTATCCTGCGGAATATATTATTGAATTCGTACGCGCTTGAAGACCCGGCGTCCCCGGAGGTGCTAACGGAGATCTTTAGTTTCAGGTCAAAATTATATCTGCCGCCAAAAAGCTCTTTAAGCCTTTCCTCGGAGCGGCGCTTCACGTTTATCAAGATATCGGTCAGGACATTTATGAACCTGTCTTGATCTATCCTGTCTTCGAGGGATATCAGGAATCTGTCCGGCGGGGACCTCCCGAAAACAGCTTTCGTAATATCGGAGCTCTTGAACGCTTTCTCTATCTCTTCCGCGAGAACGGTAATGACGAGGTTCGCGTCGTCGTGCCCGAGGGCGGCGTTAAGCGCGTGGAACCCGCCTTTTTCGCGTGAAAGTTCCCCGGTATACGAAGTTATCTCAAAAGCCATGAGCGTTTCGCCGATCCTATCCCTGAACTTATCCTCCTCATAAAATCCGGTGAGGGTATCTATCCCTTCTTCCTTCTCGCCGCTTCCGAGCTTAACGAGCTTCGTTCTAAGGTCTTTCCCCTCAAAAGAACCGATATCTTGGGCGATATACACGGCATTCCGCGTCTTTTTAGCCTTACGAAGCGCGTCATCGGCGAGTATCATCCCCAGGGAATAGATCCGTTCAAGCGTTTCTTCGTCTTTAATGAACCCGTCCGCGTCGAGAAGCGCCGCTCCGTCCGTTCCCTCTAATTTTTCGATAAGGCTTTTTGCCGATACCGCGCCCATGGATACCGTTACCGCCGGCATATTCCCTTCGTTAAAGTCCAGGGGAACGAGCGTATTCCCGAAGTTCTCGTTCAACATCCGTAAATACAGGTCGAATGGTTTCTCGTTCCTTTTGACAAGAACGTGATACCCGTTACCGTACCTGACCACGCTAAGAACATCCGGGTTGTAATAAAGAAGCATCTGTTCCCTGGGCGTAAGATCGCCGGCTTCCGCGACAGCGTACTTCCCCTTAAAAGACGTGTTGAACTTTTCTCTTATGTAATTAAGTTTCCCCTCGAGGTTCCCTACTTTTATCGAGCCTCCCACCGGCATGAATTCGTCCCCCGAAAGGTACCGGTAAACTTCCATCTCCTGGATAGAGAATTCCTTGGCAAGTGTTTCGAGCATCTCCTTAAAAAGCGAATGTTTTGAGAAAATAACGTCCGGGTCAACAGGTTCCTCCAAAATGCCGATTACACCCTTTGAATAGATCCTATTCCGCCGGCTTAGCCTATCAATGTCACCAAGTATAAAGTAATGGTCGTCCGCGTTAAAATTCACGGCCCTTAGCTTTTCTTTCGCGGAACGTATGCCTTCTTCCCGTGAAAGCGGTAAAAGCGTGTCTTCCCGCTCCCCGGCTGTACGCGTCATATTCCCCATATTCGCCCAGAACGCGCCGGGAGTATCTGTCCGCACTTCGTGCCGGTAGAGATAAGAAACACTATCGATGAGATCGTTTATAAAGGCCATATCGCCTTCAGCGCCGGTCCCGTAAAACGATCCTCTCATTTCGTACAATATGTCTAACATTTTGGGAACAAGTTTTCCCGGATCTTCGTAAACGCTTATTTCGGTGCTGAAGTTCCTGGCATGATCTTCTTTTTCCTTGGTATCCGCATCCAAAAGGACCAGGTCTCGCAAAGGCTTAAGGACCCTTGGGCCGGAAACAGCCGCATATGATCTTTTTAAGGTAGATACAAGAACGGAAAGGACCAGGAGATTGAAATAATATTGTTTTTCGGGCATGCCAAGTTCCTTTATGCCGCTCAGCGTTTCCACGAACTCGACGAGGTCTTCCTTGGTCATATCTTCATTCCATTTTAGATCAAGGAGGTCGCCCGTTACTGCCTGGAGTTTCAAGAGCTCCTCAAAAAGGCTCTCTCCCCTTAAAGCCTCGCGATCGGAGGGAACGCCGCGTAGCGCGAGGATAGCCAGGATCTCTTCCCGCGCGTCATCTTTTTCGGCGCTGGCGGGCCGTGCGCCCAGCCCCTTAAGAACGGAGAGGACCTTCTCGCGTTTCGGCGGGCTTAGGTCGGCCGCCCTGTATAAAGAGCCTTCATTCGAAAGCTGCTTCTCGACAAGCCCGAGGTATATAAGCGTCCCGAGGTCGCGCAGTACCGTTTCGGACGAAAGATGCCCGTCCGGCATCCTGCCGATAGTCTCTTCCCGTATCGAGCCGGCATCAACGAACGCGCCGTTATATTTTACGGTAAGAACATCGAAAATATTGTATGGCGAGCCGTCCGGTTCGGTTCTCTTCTTCGGGGTGCCCCTCTTCGTTTTTAGCGGACCAACCTTCCGCAAAATCACTTTTGCGTTCTTTCTTTTGCTGTTTTTTGCAGAAAAGATCTCCCAGAGCTTTTCCGTGGGTTTCGTGATAAAATTTATGCGGTTATCTATTTTCGCGAGAAGTTTTTTCTTCAGGCTATCACTTAGCTTCGCTTTTCCTATCTCTTTTTTTAAAGCAACAAGAGACCACCTGACCCAAAGATCGTTTATGACCTTTGATATCCAGGCTTCTTCGATTTTCCAGTGAGCCGCCAAAAAAACAGGGTCGAAATTAACTATTTCCTTTAGTTGTTTAACAATGAGGGGCCTGTATTTCTTGTTTTCGGTTATCTGCCCGCGGCGGTATTCCCTTCCCAGAAAATCCTCCACTCTTTTAAGGCGCGCCTTTGTCGATAAATAGTTTATTCCATATGACATAATTACCCAGCTCGTCTTCGACTCCGACTTCTCCGGCGACGAGCAGCCTGATGTCGTCCTTAAGCGACGCGCCGGACCTTATGTTGTTATCCAGCCCCTTGGCTATATCCACCAGGTGCGTGAAAGACCTGGGGGTATTCTCCTCTTTAAGGTTCATTAACACGGCGTAGGGCGAGCCCTGCGGGATGTTTTTTTTGTAAATGAATTTCTTCCTGAACGTTTCCATGCTGTTAAAAAAGATATCCGCCTGATCGAGGATATCGAGCTCTTTTTTAGCGCGAGGCTTACGATCAGTTTGGACCGTTTTCTTGCTTTTTCGGGATTTTTTACGGACCGCGGCTCCCCCTTCTTCATCCTCTTCCTCTTTAACGCTGTCATCTTTCGCGGGATCATAGGACCGGAAGATCTGGCCCATATAACTTACGGGATATCCGACCCCGCACAAAAGCCCCGCGAGATTGTCGGCCGTGAGAAGCGCGAACTCTTTGTCTTTTCTCCAGGCTTTTCGAAAAAGCCTCAGGAACGCCTCTTTCTCGTCTCCGCCGGTTGCCTTCAACAAGCCGGCGAATTCCGCCGGGAGGTCCAGCCATTTTCCCATATAATGCGTGTAAAGATTATCAAACGATCCCATCCTCATCACCTTAAATCCCGCGTTATAAAGCGCCTGCGCGAGATATATGGAATTTATCTCCCCGTAAGGCTTCAATCTTCTTTGGGTCTCTTTGAACGCGATAAGTTTTTGCTGGGGTCTTTTTGCGAGTTCTTCCTGAAACACGGCCCCGGCCCACATGGAATCGGCCATCCTGAATCCCGGCTCGTGGAGGAACGGCTCCTTTATCGTCCTTTTCCCGTATATCTTCATATACTTCGCGAGCTCGTCGTTAAAACTCTGCGGGATTATTTTCTCCATCGAACTTTTTACGGCGTACTTAAGACATAAGTTCCCTTTCTTGTCGGTGAAGGTCACAAGATACGCCAGGGGCCGATTCTTATTATCCCGGCACCTGATAAGAACGAACTCCGCCCTTTCTTTTAGAAAATCGTACCTGTATTTATCTTTCTTCGTGCTAATCACTAATGGTTTCGCCCCGCCAAGTGTCATCTCATGGACCTCGGGCTCTTGCGCCGACAACCACCTGCCAGATCTCACTTTAACGATTTCCGGTTTCCTTTTCCTGGATGTAATGGGAAGCCCCGAAAGCCTAAGAAGGAGACGCAGGTTCTTGTTTGTGAACAACGGGTGGTACGCTCCGGCGAACCGCATCCTCTCAAAGAGATCATCATAAGCCGCCGCGGGCGTCATCCTTCGTAAAGACGCCTCATATATCTCGAGGATATCGAACGTCTTCTTCCTGCTTACGGTGGAATTATCAAGATAGTGTTTATATAATTTATATGCGTCGCTTATCCTTTTTATCTTGAACCCCGAGCCGGTCAAGATCCCCTCAAGGTTGCCGGCATTCAGGCGGGCGCGTTCCCCGTCAATGCGTGACGCCTCTTCCAATAACCGCACGAAGGCCTGGAAACAGGCGTCCTCGTTAAGGTATTCGGCGTATTTAGCCGGCAAATCGTACCCGAATTTTTCAAGATAATGCGTGTAAATCTTGTACTGGGTGCTAGACGTGATGACTGAAAAACCGAAGTTTCTCAGCACATTCTCAAGATTAGTCTCGGTAATCACTCCGTATTTATCAAGCTCCTTCTTCGTGTTAAAAAATGCAAAGAACGGCCGCGAGGGATCTTTCAATAATTCTCGTTGATAAACCGCGCCCGCCCACATGATATGCGCCTGGTCGTAACTCGGAACGTCAAATCTGGAATCCTTATGGATGTTGTTCTTTTGTTCCGCGAGATGAGACTCGATCACGTCAAAAAAATCTTGCGGGACTTTTTTTCGCTTATATTCATCCACAGCGTAGCGCATATTAATCCGCCCTATCTTGTCCGGATATGCCACGAGATACGCCAAGGGCGTCCCTTCAGTGTCCTCATATTTCATAACGGTAAAAGCGGTATCTGCCGGTACGAAGTTATATTTCTTCGCCCCTTTTTGGGCTTTTAGAGAAAGTTTTTCGAGCGCCGGAAAATCCCCTTTTATGGTTATCGGAGGTTTAACGGTTATTTTTAGGCTCTTTTTGCGCCTCTTCACCTCGGCGGGAAGTTTTTGATCGATGAACGCTATGATCTCATCTTTTTCAGGGCCGTCGGCCATGATTACGCTAACGGCTTTTTTTGTCGCCGTTATGTTCTGCGTGAGCAATAGACCCTCTATGATGGATTTCAGTTTGGGGATATCGTTCTTAAAATTATCGACAGCACTTTCGGCGTTGTAAAAATCTATCTCTTTTAATTTGGCGATTATGATCTTCTTCTTCTCGCCGTTGCTATTCTTGGTTATAAGACCGTCCCTGTAATTGCGTTCGAGGAACATCTTCATCCTGAGGTATTTTTTCCAGCTTTCCTTGTCTTTCGTCAGGGCGCGGCTTATCGTATATTTCCCGGCGGCAGACTCCTCAACCACATACCCGGCACGCAGTATCTCTAAGTCATTCGCGATAGTATTAACGCTCATGATCTTTCCGTCCGCCATTCGGAGAAGCTCTTCTACGCTTACTTCTCGCCCTTCATGGTACGCTTTTTCCACGTTAACGAGGACGGCGTAGGGCGAACCCTGGAATTTGTGTTTTTTGCTTGGCTGAGGCCTTCTCTTTTCTTTTTTCTCTGGAAGGATCAGGTCCTCGATGGGACGGATATTCCTCGCTTTCGGCCTGAATTCGACGGATCCCTCAAAGAACGATGAGAGGTCAAAATAATATATGCCGCTTTCTCCATTTTCAAGGATCCTTTCGGTGATGACCTCTTCCGCCAGGCGCCGGCATGCCTCCTCCGTGTCCACCAAAAGCACGGGCCTGCCCTCTTGTCTTATCTTGTCCACATTTTCTTTTTTCAGGTTCGCGGCCCTGATCTTGAATTTCTTGTCGAATTTATTGTATTCCTGATACCTAAGCACGGCGTCTATGAACTCGGCGGCGTGTTCCGTTATGATATCTTTTTCCTTTTTGCCGTACGCCGAATATTTAAGGCTTTTCTCTACCTTCTTTATCATCATCTTCTGGATAAGCGCTATCTTCTTCGCGGCCATGAACATGCGTTCCAACCCGGCCACTATCTCCTCGAACCAGAGTATCGTCTTTTTAAACGTCCTTACAACCACGTTCCCATCCGGGCCTTTCCGCTCAACGCGGGCGCTTTCGTTGTGCTCTGCCGTATACAAAAGTTGTGCCGGCACGGAAATACTGAACCCGATATATACCGGTATCCAGCTTGTAGCAAAAAGCGCCGCGAAGGGAACTCCCCCGTAAAATGGTTTGAACAACATTAACGCGAGCGTGCGCGTCCCGCCGCCGAAAAATGTAGAAGTCCCGAAACTCAGGGCACCCTCGGCATATTTTCCTTCGAAAACAAAATATACACTCGCTATCCACGTCACTGCCTTTATGATGTTAGCGAAGACCTCTATCGCGACAAAGACCGTAAAGATCCTGATATACGCGTTCTGTTGCTCGGCCGTCATCTCTCCCAAAAGGAGATCGAAGATGCGCCGTATCCTCGCTATCTTTCCTCCGAACCACGGCAGGCGTTCGGCGTAGAAGAACGCCGTCTTCAGCGTCTTTGAGGTCAAAATGGACTTCCGGGGCCCGGGTTGGACCTTCTTTTTGACGTTTTGCCTTAAGCCTTTATCGGGGGCTTGCGCCGGCCCTTTGTCTTTTTGTTCGAGCTTCAAGCCGGCAAGAACATCCGCTGCCGCCGGTTTCTGCCGTATCCTTACGTACCAGCCGTAATGGTTAAGGGCTTTGCGCTCATTGTCCTGTGTTCTCCTCATTGAGCTCGGGATAAAATATTTCTCCCTGACCTCGAGGATATTTTCTCTGAATTTCGCGATGCCAGGGACTTCTATGGCCTTTAGCGGCAGCGGGAAGAAAGAGCTTCTGTCCACATCAATCTCCCATGTTGAATCTATAAAATGATCGTCCGTGACAAAATATCCTCCCTGCTTGAGATATCCGTTAATAAACCCCATGTAGCTACCCCGGCCTTTACCGTATTCCTCCGCCAGAGCGTTCGCCGCCCGCTGATAATAAATATCGATCTTTTTGCCTTCCAGCACCTGTTTATAACCCGCAGGCCGGGTCACGTCGGCGCCGACCAAGGTCACGGAATATTCCCGCTCTTCGACGGATTTATATCTCCATTTGAATTTGAGTCTCGGGTGTCCGCGGTACGTGTCGACTTCGACCTTTTTCAGGTCGACCCCCATGGCCTTTAGTTCAAAGGCTATCGCCGCGATGACATTTTGCTTCGTTCCTAACGCGAGCCGGCTTACGCTGCCATCGGCTAGCTTTTTCTCATACAGGCTTTTGAATAAATTTTTATCGATATATTCATCCGGGTCTTCGCTATCGAAACATTTCATCAAGTCCTTTTTCTTAAGCCTTGTCAGTCCGAGTTTGTGATAATCGGAGATAAAATACGCCTCCGTGGCATTCGTGGAAAGCAGGAAATTTGAGATATCCGCGCCCGCGGCCCCGTAAACCGCCGTAAGCGGCTTGTTCCCCGGGTTTATTATCTTCTTGACCGCCATATCATGTTCGATATAAGCCTTGTGAAGAAGCCCGGCAAAATAGGGACGCGGATCGATATCATTCTCATCTTTATCGGCGGCGGACACATCCTGGAATAGCCTTTTCCATCCGCCCTCAACTATAACCCGTGCCGTGCCGGAGCCGACCGCCACAGATTCTTTTCCTTGAGCTTCCGGCGGATTATCAGACGGGAGATAATACCGCAAGATCCCGCTTGTCCCATCTGCTCTAAGGTACTTGAGACAAAAGGTCTTTCCTTCCTGAGTTATCTTGTCCCATCGGAACAACGAAACATCAACATGCCGGACTTCTTTCCCAATAAGAGATATAAGACCCGCTGTGCTGATCTTACTCCCAAAACGGTCTAGGATCCCGCCGATCAGCGTGCTTATATATAGTAAAACAGCTTTTTCTTTGAACTCTCCGGAAATTTCGAGGCCTTCCAGTTTATTTTTGAGAGAAAAGTCGTTTCCCCTCCGCTCGACTCTAAGCACCTCTGTTGTCTCGAACCGGGAAACGGGGGATAATGTGTGGATAACCTCTTTTGGCGTGTTCAGTTGTGTGGCAAGCGCCACGTCGTTACACACGAACGCGATAATGATAACTACGGCTATCACTCGGTTAAATATCTTATATTTGTTAAACACTTTGGTCATATTTACTATTATTTCGTCTTGTATATAATAATCCTTCTGTGAAATGTGGCCAGCATTATACCACCAAAAAGGCAGATACGTCAATGAATATCTTCTTTTATTTCTCTTAACAACGCCATTTTGGCTGCCCCGCTTCCCACAATGTTTGCAACAGTTCCGCTATCCACAGTACGGTAAAAGCTCTGCGCAAAAGGGTGGATACCGGAATATGCCGAGAATTTAGTGAAGTCTTGCGCATCTTGGCCAGCCCTATGGACGGCTGGAGCGCCGGGAAGGATGCTTTTGAGCATTGAGCGGTCTATGGCCGACAGGATATGAACAATTTAAGCTTCCCCGCTAAGCTACGCCTGAAAAACAAAAATAACAAATAGACCGCCAGAAGCGCAAAAAGCGTACTTCCCGCGGATAACTGAACTGTTACTAATAGCTATAATAGTTCGGTTTTCTTCAAAACATTTTTGGAGGGACTAAATTCGCGGCAATCCGGAACTGCTTTCCGCTAAAATTCAACTTGGAATACGCCAAGACCAGTTTCTCGCCGGATTTAACATCCCCTTTCGGGGCACGCAAAAATTGTCCCTATTTTATAACCCCCTTCTGAGGGTTATATTTTTCGGGAACATGAATTATGAGTCAACGAATATCCCGGAAAATATTTTGGGTAACATTTAACGTGAGGCAATTCGCACATAAACGTCCTTGTTGTATTCGGTTGTGGAACATGATAAGATATTGCCCGTTATGAAAAAATATGTGATTTGCTGCGGCAATGTCGCTTTTGACCTAATCTCCTACTCCGGCTTTGATCGGTACGGGTCCCTCTTTGAAGCCCGGCCCGGCGGGTCAGTGCTTAATACCGCCATACATCTTTCTAGGCTCGGACTTCCCGTAATAATGTTATCGAAGACCAGTAAAGATATCCTTGGCGATGCTATCGTTAAAATAATGGCGCAAGAAAAAATACGGACAAATTATGTGTTCCAGGACGAAAGGATAAAGACCAGCCTCGCGGTAGCCTCCCTTGACAAAAAGGGGGATTCTTCTTACATCTTTTACAAATCCGACGGTCCGGAAACAGCCTTTAAAAAAGGAGAGATCCCCGCGTCTTTGTTCGCCTCCGCTTTTTCTCTCCACTCCGGTTCCGCGTATACGTATGACGATTACACGTTCGGATCCACGCTAGAGCTAATGGCCGCGGCGAGAAAGGCGCGGATCTTTACTACCTATGACCCAAATTGGCGGGAGGAAAGAATACGCGATAAACCGGCAGCGCGGCGCCGGATAAAAAAGTTATTAGAATTCACGTCCCTATTGAAACTGAGCGAAAATGATCTTGTCAGCATCACCGGCACGCGCACTTTGAATAGCGCCTTGTCAAAGATAAACAGAAGCGCCGTGGTAACACTCGGCCGGAAAGGGTCTTTTTATTGGGATGGCAAAACCAAAATATTTTGCCCGGCCTTCAAGGTTTCCGTTATTGATACGATCGGCGCGGGTGACGCCTTCACCGCCGGACTGATCTATAAGTATTCTACGGAAGGCGATAAAGCTTTCCTGGGCAACATTGGGGAAACCCTCCGCTTTTCTTCCTGTGTATCCGCGGCGGTGTGCTCCGGGAAAGGCGCGAACGCGGGACTGCGTAATCTGTCTCAAATAAAAAGAATGCTGGCGAACCCGGCTAAGTCTAAATCTTAATCCAAAATAAATCCTAAAACATAAACTCTAAACCCTAAATAAACTTAAAACTCGAAATACAAAACTCAGCGCCCAAACACCGAAGTGCCATTTTGCCCTTGTAACTTGGCAAATCTTTTAGTTCCACCCCATAGATTATTCTGTTTTGGGTTTTGCATTTGGACCATTTGAGTTTATTTAGAATTTAGTGTTTCGTGTTTAGAGTTTGTCATAACATTGCCTCTTGCTTCTCTCTCGACTCTGACCCATCGAATCTTTGACTCTTCGCAACCAGCGGAACCCCGTCTCCCGGCAGGCGTCAAACAGACAAACCGGCAAACCTCTTTGCTCTGCGCGCCGCAAGCTCTCCGGTCACTCCGCCTCCCGGTATACTAATTCCCCTTTTTTCACTATACCGAGTTTTTCTCTCGCGGTTCTTTCGATATACCCCGGCTCGTTCTGCATCTTCCTGATCTCTTCCGAGAGGCCCTTATTTTCGCCCTCAAGGATCTCGATGCGCTTTTTATGCTGCCGGTTCTCTTCTTTTATCTTGCGTAGTTCCAAATACCCCGGAAGAAAAACCGTAACAATAACCGCGATACCGATCGTTAAAAATATTACTTTTTTCTTTCCTTCCATATCCGGCTACCATAAACGGCTTTAACGCCGAGTTCCTCTTCGATGCGTAACAATTCATTGTATTTGCATATGCGGTCGGTGCGGCAGGTAGAACCCGTCTTTATCTGTCCGGCCCCCGTCGCGACGGCGATATGCGATATCGTAGTGTCTTCGGTCTCTCCCGAACGGTGTGATATAACGGCGGTATACCCCGCCTTTTGGGCCATATCTATGGCCGCGAATGTTTCCGTGAGAGTCCCTATCTGATTGACCTTAATGAGAATGGAATTCGCCACGCCTTTTTTGATGCCTTCCGCCAGGCGTTCCGTGTTCGTCACAAAAATATCATCGCCGACAAGCTGGGTCTTCGCGCCCAACTTCATGGTCAGGTCTTTCCAGCCATCCCAATCATCTTCCGCGAGTCCGTCCTCGATCGAAACTATGGGATATTTATCAACCCACCCGCTGTAAAACTCGGCCATTTCGGCAGATGTTTTCTGCGGGTTTCTTTCCGCGTTTAACACATATTTCCCGTTCTTATAAAATTCACTCGCCGCGGGATCAAGCGCTATGCTTATCTCTTTGCCGGCCTTGTACCCGGCGGCTGAAATCGCCTCCAGAATGACCTCTAGGGCCTCTTCGTTCGATTTAAGGTCCGGCGCGAAACCACCTTCGTCCCCTACGGCGGTAGACAGTTTTTTTTGCGACAATATTTTCTTAAGGCTGTGAAAAACTTCGGTCCCCATCCTAAGCGCTTCCTTAAAAGACGGCGCTCCTATGGGCATAACCATGAATTCCTGAAGGTCTACATTATTGTCGGCGTGCTTCCCGCCGTTAAGGATGTTCATCATGGGGATAGGGAGGATGTTCGCTTTTTCGCCGCCCAGATACTTGAACAGCGATACGCCTTTTGAGGCCGCTACGGCTTTCGCCGCGGCCATCGAAACGCCCAGGATAGCGTTCGCCCCCAGCCGGCTTTTATTTTTCGTGCCGTCAAGACCTATAAGAACCCTGTCCAGCGCTTCCTGTTTGGCGGCGTCTTTTCCCGTTACCTTGCTCTTTATCTCACCGTTCACGTTACCGACGGCTTTTGTGACACCTCTGCCCAGATATCTGGCCTTGTCGCCGTCTCTGAGTTCGACCGCTTCATGTTCCCCTGTCGAAGCCCCGCTCGGAACTGCCGCCCTGCCGAAAGACCCGTCCTCAAGCACCACATCCACTTCGACCGTCGGATTCCCCCTGGAATCGAGTATCTCGCGTCCCTTTATATCTTTGATTTTCGTCGACATATTTTCACCTTTTCCCCTTCTATTTTCAGTTTTTCCTCACAAAAAAGACGCACGACCTCGGGATAGAGCCTGTGTTCGACCGCGTGGATCTTTTTTTCAAGAGAGTCTATGGTGTCGCCATGATCGATATTAACGGACTCCTGCGATATGATCGGGCCGGAATCAAGCTCTTTTGTGACAAAATGCACCGTAACGCCCGTAGTTCTCGCGCCGGATTCGAACGCGTCCCTGACGCCATGCGCGCCTTTAAATGCCGGTAAAAGCGCCGGATGGATGTTAAGCATCCGTCCGTAATATTTATCGACGAACTTGTCGCCAAGGATCCTCATGAATCCCGCTAGGACCAAAAGATCTATTTTTTTCTCTTCGATTTTTTTTATTATGGCTTCGTCAAACGCTTCTGTCGACGCGAAATTCTTGGCAATGACCACAAACCTGTCGATCCCGGCCTTTTCGGCGCGTTTAAGCGCGTGCGCGTCCGGGTTGTCGCTTATCACGAGGGTGATCTTGCTTTTTGGAAATTCGCCCCGCTTCTCCGCGTCAATAAGAGCTTGTAGATTGCTTCCATTACCTGACACCAAAACGGCGATATTCATAGTATTTGTAAAACTCTAAACCCTAAATCCCTGCCTGCCGGCAGGCGAAACTCTAAATAAATTTAAAACACAAAATATAAAACCACAAGTATCGAAACGTTTACCTAAATCGTATGGTTTTGGATTTTTTTTTTTTGTTATTTGAGTTTATGTAGCATGTAGTGTTTTGTGTTTAGTGTTTGTCTTGATTTTGCTTCTGTCTTGTAACATCTAACGCCTGATCCCTTCCCTATCTTCACTACTGAACTGGCAAACCAGTTAACTAATTTCCTTGATCACTTTAGTCGGACACTTTGCCGCTATGGTTTTTAGCTTCCCGAGGTCGGTATGTTTCGAATGGTCCGCCACCGAAAGGTTATCTTCCATCCTAAAAAATCCTTCCGGGGAAAGTTTCACGCATATCCCGCACGCGATACATCCAACCGGGCATATCTTCCGCACACGAAGAGCATCGTCGTGAGAACTGCATGCCACATATACCAGGCTATGGTCCTTCTTTTTCTCAAGGCTTATGATCTTTCTCGGACACGCTCCGGCGCACTTAGCGCAGCCGGTGCATTTTTCCTTATCCAGCCGGGGGAGCCCATCGCGCATAGAAAGCGCCCCAAAAGGACACACCTTGCAACAGTCGCCTAACCCGATGCATCCGTACTCGCATGCCATACCCCCGCCGAACACGAGCTTTGCCGCGCTGCAAGTCATCACGCCCTTATATTCCGTCTTCCCGGCTTTATGTTGCCATTCGGCGGCACAATGAACTAGCGGGATCCGCTTATCAGCATGGCTGCCATCACGGCCGGCAAGTTTAAACAACTCTTTTCTCGCTTCATCATCCAATATTCGGCACTTTCCCGGATCGCCGTGCTCTTTGACGATATGTTCGGCATAGGCATGGCAGCTCGTGAAGCCGCAGGCTCCGCAGTTAAGTCCCGGCAGCTTGCTTAATATCGCGCCGACACGAGGGTCATCCGCCACTTTAAGCTTCTTGTCCGCGAACGCGAGGATCGCGGCAAAGACGACCGACAGCCCCGTCATGATAAACAAAGATATCAGTATTAAGTTATTCATATTTTATCCCGCAATTCAAGTTCGGCAAAATTCGGGGTTATCCGCCTATGAGCCCGCCGAAACCCATAAAGGCCAGCGCCAACATCCCCGCCAATATCAAAGTTATCCCCGTGCCTTTCAATGGCCCGGGAATATCGGCATACTCAAGTTCTTCCCTGATACCGGCCATTATTATGAGCGCCAAAGTAAAACCTACCCCGGCGCTGAACCCAAAAACCACGGATTTAATAAAGGCGTACTCTCTTAGCACTATAAAAAGCGCGAGCCCCAACACAGCGCAGTTCGTCGTTATCAGCGGAAGAAATATTCCCAGAGCTTTATAAAGGGCCGGGGACGTTTTCCGCACGAACATCTCCACGAATTGCACAAGACAAGCGATCATCATTATAAACACCACATACTGTAAAAATACCAGATTAAACGGCACGAGGAGATAATAGTATACAATCCATGAGAGACTGGCGGTCAGCGTCATGACAAATGTCGTCGCGAGACCAAGCCCCACAGCGCTTTCTATCCGGTTAGATACGCCGATAAAAGGACAGATACCCAAAAAATACGTCAGCACGAAGTTGTTGGTTATCCCGGCCGCTATAAAAACAAAAATCAGGTCCTTCATTTCTTATCCGTTCTTCCCTTTGAGCTTGTCGTTTATAACGTTAAATAGCCCCACAAGAAGGCCAAAGGTAATAAAAGCTCCGGCCGGCATTATCATGACCGCCCAGCTTGTGAAATTTTCACCCATAAGTTTGTACCCAAAAAGTTCGCCCGAACCCAAGATCTCTCTTATGCTGCCCATCACCATGAGAGCGCCCGTAAATCCAAGTCCCATTCCTATGGCGTCCATCGCCGACCGCATAACACCGTGTTTTGACGCGAAGGCCTCCGCCCGACCGAGGATTATGCAATTGACGACGATAAGCGGCACGTACGGCCCGAGGGCCTTACTTATCTCGAAAAAATTAGCCTTGAGAAAATAATCAGCCGCGGTAACAAAGGTCGCGATTATAATGGTAAAAACGGCTATCCTCACCTGGTCGGGGACCCATTTCCGCACAAGCGAAACGACGATGCTTGACGCGACTACAACGAAAGTGGTCGCCATGCCCATGGAGAACCCAAAAAGGGCTTTCGTCGTGACCGCGAGCGTCGGGCAGGTACCCAAAACCTGCACAAAGGTAGGGTTCTCTTTCCACAGGCCTCTGCCCAGATCTTTGATCATATTTCTTTACCTCCCGCTTCGCCCGCCACGCGGGTCCTTACTTCCTCTACTTTACCGTTAATGACGTTTACCACGGCCCGTGAGGATATCGTCGCGCCGGTAATAGCCTGTATTTCATATTCCTTCTGCGGAGGGCTGTTTTTTATGTATTCTATCGGCTGGGACATAACAAGCCCCTTGAATTGTCCTCTGAACTTTTCGCCCATTATCTCCGCGCCAAGACCTGGCGTTTCCGACGATTCCAGTATCTCTATCCCCTTCAGGCTTCTGCCTGCGGGATCGATCCCGCCTATTATTTTTATTGCCCCCTGATATCCGTTGCCTTCCGCCAAAAAAGCGTAACCCGCCTCCTGCCCGGAAGAAGTAAAGACCTTATAAAGATCTTTCCCCCCGAACTCTTTTAAAGTCACGTTATCGTCGCCGAATACCTTTTTTATGGCGCGCCCCGTCTCCTGCGCGACATTGACTTCTATCTTTGGCACAGCGTACTTATAGACAAATACGAGACTCGCACCTGAAAGTATTCCAACCGCCGCCAACACGGCAAACAGCCGTAAGGCGCTTTCCATGACGCTTTCTTCTTTTTTCACGTTCATTTCAAACCCCGAACCTTTTCGGTCTTGTCAGTCTGTTTATAAGCGGCGTCAAAGCGTTCATAAGAAGGATGGAATACATGACCCCTTCCGGGAG
>CAZOMD010000001.1:48792-94229 GCA_964580895.1 uncultured Planctomycetia bacterium
CCCGCACCCCGCTCCGAAAACCCATCGTCCCTTCATGGTGACGGGCGAAGTCACGGGATCGGTCGCCATAAAAACCGCGCCTAAGATCAACCCGCCGGCGAAAATGTGGAACAGAGGGCTGCCGGATCCGGGAATCAGGACATAAGTGATAGCCGAGATAATGGCAACCGTCCCTATGTAAGCGGAGGTTATTCTATGATCAATTACCTTTTTGTAAAGCATATACGCCAGGCCCGCGAGAAGCGCTATTTTAGACGTTTCGCCCAAAGATCCGGAAACGTTTCCCACCAGAAGCGGCACGTATGATGTCATGATATGTTCGTATTTAGCCAGGCCCAATGGTGTGGCTGTCGTGACAGCGTCAAGCGTGATTGGTTCGGTCCAGGTGGTCAAGGCCACAGGGAAAGCCGCCATAAGAAAGGCCCGGGCGAGAAGCGCGGGATTAAAAATATTATACCCGGTCCCTCCGAATATCTCTTTCCCGAACGCTATGGCGAAAATGCTTCCCGCGAACGCCATCCAGAGCGGTATATCCGGAGGAAGGACCATCGCGAGCAATAGCCCCGTGATCACCGCGCTATAGTCCCAAACTCTTTTCCTGTCTTTTCTCAAGACCTTGAATAAAAACTCTGTGCCGGCGCACCCAAGAGCGCACGCCGCCAGAAGATAAAAACCCTTCATCCTGAAAAAAAACACCGACATGATAATAGCCGGGATCAGAGCTTTTAGAACCCCGGTCATCATCCCCCGCGTGTCGAGCGGCGAAACAACGTGAGGAGAACAGCTTATCGTGAGTTTTTCCATCTATTTCCTCTTTGCCGCCTGAACGGCCTTTCCTTCTTTCATATACTGCACCAGAGGTATCCTCGCCGGGCACATATACGCGCACGCGCCGCATTCGATACAATCGGTGACGTCCATTTTCCCGACATTATCCCACAACAAGCGTTTCGCGTTCCTCATGATATCGGTCGGTATAAGCCTTACCGGGCAAGCGTCCACGCATTTCGCGCACCTTATACACGCTGTTTCCTTGTTTCCCGGTGCTTTTTCGTTCGACAGGAATAATACGCCGGAAGTACTTTTAATAACGGGAACTTCCATGTCAGGCTGTGACAAGCCCATCATTGGACCGCCCAATATTATCTTTTTGGGTTCTTTGGAAAATTCTATCGCGTTTTTCTCGACAAGATCCTTAACCAGGGTCCCGACCCTGACAAGATAATTGCCGGGGCTCTTAACGCAATCTCCGGATACCGTAACTATGCGTTCTATGAGGGGCTTCTTAAGACAGATCGCCTCGTATATCGCGAAAGCCGTGCCGACATTCTGCACTAAACAACCTATATCAAGCGGCAACTTCCCTGGAGGGACTTCTTTCCTGGAGATAGCGCTTATGAGCTGCTTTTCCCCTCCCTGCGGGTATTTAGTAGGAAGTACGGCTATTCGGATGTCAGGCCCGGTTTTGCCGTTATTGCCGCCAAGGGCGGCCCGAAAAGAACGGATAACCTCTTTTTTATTGTTCTCGATGGCGATGTAAGTGACCTTCGGCCCGACGATCCTTATTATAAGCCCTACGCCTTTAAGTATTTCTTTTGTCTTCTCCGCCATCAAGACTTGGTCGCATGTCAGGTACGGTTCACATTCCGCGCCGTTTATGATCAGGGTATCTATCTTTTGCCCTTCCGGCACGCGTAGTTTCACGTGAGTGGGGAAAGTGGCCCCTCCCAGCCCCACAAGACCGGCGTTCCTTATCATCTTAATAAGTTCTTCCTTCGAAAAACCATCCGTTCTCTGTTCCGCGTATGTTAGCGGAGCCTTCCCGGGGTCCCTTTCTATGAATATCGCGGGAATAGGCCCGAGTGCCGGGTGATGGACCTTTTTTATGTCCTGGACCTTTCCGGCAAAAGGAGCATGGACCGGGCTTGATATAAAACTTTCGCTGGTCCCGATCACCACGCCTTCTTCCACTATATCGCCCTTTTTCACGAGCGGCTTGTTCGGCGCGCCGATGTGCTGGGATAAAGGCACAACCGCGACGTCGGGAAAAACGGCTTTTTTTACCGCGTCCCGGACGCTTATCTCTTTATGATATTTCGGATGCACCCCACCCTTGAAAGTCAACATTTTACTGTTTTTTCTCCCTTTTGAGGTTGTGACGTGGCTTTCATTATACACAATGGACAAAGTTTGTCAATAATACCTCCGCTTTGCCAAACCTTTGGCAATAATTCAGTTTTCAGGGGGCGGGGGGATGCTTTTTGCGCTTCTCGCGGTCTATTTGTTATTTTTGTTCTTCAGGCGTAGCTTAGCGGGGAAGCTTAAATTATTCATATCCTGTCGGCCATAGACCGCTCAATGCTCAAAAGCATCCTTCCCGTCGCTCCAGCCGTCCATAATGCCGTTCCTGAAAAGTGTTTTTCGTAGTTGAATTACGAAAATTTCCGTTATATAATTAACGCGTCTATTATTAACTTAGCTAAACCACGGCGAGGGAATATGCCAAAGATGAAAAAAGGTGTCCTCAACTGTTGCGAAAAGTGCCAGATATACTGGACCTGTGAGACCAAGTGGTATAGGGGAGAGAATAATAAGGAGAATATCTGTTGCCCTTCCTGCGCGTCTTACGAATGCTGTTGGATAACATCCATATCTAACAGAAAGACCGCCCGGCAGGAAAAGACCTGACCATTCCGCTTTCTATAATCGCTTTTTCCATCCCCAAATAAGTCCGGCGCCCCCGGCGAGAACGAACATCGTCCCACATGTCGTTAATATCCTATATTCCGAAACATGTTTTGAGATATACGCCGTCATGAACATCATTAAAAGAAACGCTAAATGGGTCACTACTTCCATAGCGCTGAATATCCTGCCCCGGACACTGTCGGGGACCAATACGTGCAGCATGGTATTGGAAGAGATAAAGATCGGCGCGATAAAAATGCCCGTGAACATCACTATGATCCCACTCCCCGTCACGTGAAAATAGATATTCGAATATCCGGCGAATAATATCAGGGTTATCCCGCATAAGATAAAACACGAAAAAACCGTTTTTACCCTTGAGCTTTTTTGCCCGAACTTGCCGAAAAGAAATGTCCCGGCCAATAGCCCCACCCCGAGAAAAGACCCTAAAAACCCCAGCGATTCCGTTATCGTCCCAAAAACCTTCTGGACAAAGACTATAAAAACACAAAAGACCGCTCCGGCTCCGGCCATCAGAAAGAACATAATAAGAGCCACGAGCCTCACTTCTTCCGTTCGAAACAATAGCCCAAACCCTTCGACTATTTCCGTCCACACGTTCTTCCGAATGGAAAGTTTGATTTTTTCTTTCGTTTCCCTGATGTCGTCTTTTATTTTTCGCGCGCGCCCGGCCTGCGCGATAGAATTGATGAATATCGCCGAGATAAAGAAACTTACGCTGTCGAGGTAGAACCCGCCGACATGCCCGATCAACTTAACTATAAATCCGGCCATCGCGAATCCCAGCACATTAGCTATCACTCGCGTGGCTCCGGAAAGAGAATTAGCGACCAATATCTTGTCCTCAGACACTATCTCCGGGATAAAAGCCATCTTCGAGGGGAGAAAGAACCTTGTCGCCGAGAACATAAAAAATACCACGAAATACACCGGGAGTACCGCGCCAAAATAGATAAAAACCGGTATCGCCAGAACAAGGCATCCGCGTAATATGTCAGAGATGATCATTACCCTTTGCCGGTCCCATCTGTCGACGTACACCCCGGCGACCGGGCCAATAAGAAATACCGGGATTATGGTAAAAAACATCAATTTGGCCAAGGCCACAGCCGAACCCGGATTTTTCGAATAGACCATGGCTATAAGCGCCATCTGGTTGAGCCGGTCCCCGAACTCGGATATCACCTGGCTCATCCAAAGGAAAAAGAAATTTTTTTTGAAAAAGACTTCTCTGAAATGGATCATTTTGATTTTATCGGAACTAGCTTCGGGACGGCGCTCAATCCGCGCGCGCTTGATCTTGCCCGCCGGTTCCGCGGGAACAATCGCCCGCGCGGGAGAGGCGCTCCCGGAATCGCCATCCGGCGCGGCGCCTAAGCTTTAAAGACGAAGTGGAGCCAGCGAGTGGAGTCGAACCACCGACCTAGGCATTACGAATGCCTTGCTCTACCAACTGAGCTACGCTGGCCCCATTCTTAGGATAAGATTTTATAATTAAATGGCTTTTTTTTCAAGCTTTACGTGCGTTTTCCAGGATGCCGGTAACTTTTCTTCCGGAGCGCCTGGATCTAAAGGAAAAAACCGGGGCATCTCAAAGCTCGCACCGAAAAATAGAACTATTGTTAATGTTCTTTGCCCAAAGCTATTTTTATGGCCGAAAAAAGCTGTTCTTCGGTTATGGGCTTTTGAAGAAAACTGACATTGTTTATTTGCCTAATATAATCGAGGCTGTTAGGATTAAGAACACTGATTACCAGGACCGGGATCTCCGCCAGCTTGGCATCGTCCCTTATCAGCGAATAAAGGATATCCCCGGCGACGGGTTCCATGATAATGTCAAGTATCACCATGTCATATTTCTCTTCACTAAGTTTACCAAAGGCCGTTACGGAATTATCCGTTATCTCTGCAGCGTATTTACTTTTGTGGTCTCTGAACATATCGTCATATATCTCTTGCATCTCTTTATCGTCCTCGACGATAAGGATCCGCTTCATAGCTACGCGTTTAGCGACAACCATCCCATCCTCCTTCTCCCGGCGCCTCCGGGCCCGGCTTATATGATAAACCTTTGCCCGTCCGCCACCCGGCTTTTACTCTTTCTTTTTAGGCAAAAAGACCATTACGGTCGTCCCCATATTTACCCCCCTTGAGAGAACTTTTATGCTCCCGCCGTTCCGCTCGGCTATCTCCCTGCAAATGGCGAGCCCTAGTCCGGTTCCAGGGATAGCCGGATGTAACTTATAAAATTTTTCCAGAACGGCCTCGCATTTATCAGGTTCGATCCCACAACCATTGTCCGTAATTTTTATCACGATCGTCTCTCGTTTACTAATAACGGAAAGATTGATCTTTCCGTTATTAGTAGGGGCGAATTTTACCGCGTTGTCGATAATATTGCTTAGAAGCGTGACTAGCTCAGTCCTGCTCATAAAGACCTTTTCAGCGCTCTTTTGAACCCGCGTTTTGATCCTCAACTTAAGCTTTTTTACCCTATATGCGTAATTCCTCAGGATGTTATCGACCTCTTCCCTGATATTGATATTTTTCCGGTCGAGATGTTTGCCTTCGGTCAAGGCGAATATATCAAGAATACTCTTTATCTCCCTCCGGAGCCGGTCTATGCTCCGCGTAAGTAATTTTTGATTCGCCTTTATCCTTCCCGGATCCTTCAGCTTAATGCCTTTCGCCATCCGTTCGTTAGCCATTTCCATCATCGCGACCGGGGTGCGAAGAGTGTGGGTTATATCCCTTATGAGAGCGTCTTTCATGTGTTCCGAGTTTTTCCGTTCCGTTATATCTTTAGCGATGTGCACCACCCGTTCGACCTCTCCGTTCTCGCCACGTATCGGCGTCGTCGAGATCTCGACATACATCTTTTCTCCCCTATCGTTAAAATGAATATGCTCAGCCGAGGCATGCGCGTTGTTTTTTACCGTTTCCCGCAGCGGGCACGCTCCCTCCGGAGGCGTACAGGGGCTTTTCCGCTTGCGCGTGATCTCGTAACAGGTCTTTCCGTATACCTCGTTTTCTTTTCTGCCCAAGCTTTTTAAATACGCGTTATTCCAGCCTACGACACGGTAAGTTCTGGCGTCGATTATCGAAAGCTCGTCGTTCATGTTATCGATAACGGTTTTGGCGAACTCATTCGTTTGCCGTACTGTCTCTTTTATCTTCTTTTCCTCGGTCATGTCATATATCGTTATAACCCCTCCGGCCAGACCGCCAGCATCATTAAAAACGGGATCGGCCGTTAATCTTAGGCACTGTTCGCCTATTCCTATCTCCGCGGTTTCTCTTTTTAATGTCCGCAGGGTTTTTTGAAAAACACAATTTTTTAAATGCCCCTTGCCTTTGCCGAAAACCGCGCACAGCTCTTTCCCTAGCACCTTTTGCCGGGGGCATCCTAACGTCTTTTCAACCGCGGCATTCACCCTTCTTACCCTTTCTTCCGTGTCGACCAGGCAGATCACTTCTTTAACCGCGTCAAAAGTCGTGTCCCAAACCGCCATGGCTTCCTTGAGAGAGAACAAGACATTACGCTTGCCGGTTATATCCTGACAACTCACGGCGACATGCCTCGGACCGACCCGAAAAATATGTCCCTCTCTCCACCCCGTGCCTTCGGGGCCGTTAAAAAATATCGACGGGTTATACTCGCTTTTCCCGGTCCCCAACGCGCTGCGCATGCTTCTTAATAATCCCGATTTTTCCGCGGACGGGAATATCCTTGAAACACTTTTCCCGAAAATTCTGCCCTTCTTGGTTTCTTGGCCTTTTCCCGCCGCCAGGTTGCCATCAACGAGAATAAAGTCTCTTCCCCCGTCGACGGCTTTGTATATCTCGACCGGCATATTTATTTTGGAAAATATCTCAAAAAAATATCCCGTGTTTCCCTCGCCGGAAAACTTTTCCATTCTCTTTTCCAGCTCCCTTTGTCCTTGCCGTCCTACCGGTGTTTTTTTCCGCATAAAAATGGCCTTGTGCTTCTATTTCCCCCTTGTCCGGGGCATAAGAGCTCTTATTTTGCCGTTATATTTTTTATTTTACATCCCTTCCTTTACGATTACAACGGCTATTCGCAGCCGGTTCGCTGGTTGGCCAGTTAACCAGTTTGCCAGTTTCAGCCATAGGCTGATCAGCCGCGGTCTGTGGCTGAGGCCGGCTTGCTGGTTCGTTTCCGTGGGATGTAAGACGAGTAAAAAGCGTCATCCCGCGTCCTCGATTTTTCTTATTGCAATATCACGCGGGCGGTGTTATCCTTAGCATAACATCCTTAAAATAAAAAAGTTATACTACCTGCCAGGGGGCGGCGATGACCAAAATATTCGAAGTAGAGCACTCCGGGGATAAGACCATCCTGCATTTGAAAAAAGCGCAGCTTTTGGCGGATGACAACGAGTCGTTTAAAGAGCAATTTTCCGAAATATTCCCTGAAATAAAAAACGAACTGGTGTTGGACTACAAAAACGTGGATTACATATCCTCCCTGATCCTTGCTTCGCTTGTATACGTCCTGAAAAAGATCACGGACGCCGGGAAGAAAATGTTGCTCGTGAATGTTTCGAAAGCCATAAAAGAGATCTTCGAAATGACCAACCTCGACAAAGTTTTTACCATTAATCCCTGACTCTCATCAAATCTCTCGACTCCGGCTTTCATGCAGTTAACTGGTTCGACGGTTAACCAGTTAACCGGTTCTCCGGTTTGCCAGTTAGGTTGTAAAGAATCAAAGTTTGGAGAGAGAAGTAAGAAGCTAGAGGCAAGAAGCATAGATGCGCATAGCTCGCACTTCGCCTGCCGTCAAGTTTACCTATCAAAAGTAGGCAGGGCTTTCGGATTTTATTGGTGAACCCCTCGTCTTTCGTTCCGCGGAACCAATGAACCGGATAACTGGCCAACCGGCAAACCGGTTATAGCCCTCTTTTAGGCAGGAGACTCGTCTTCTCTCAAAAGACTTCGTATTTTCTTGAGAATATCCGCGGAATCAAAAGGTTTGCGCACAAAATGCGCGGCTCCGAGCTCATAGGCCTCTTGTTCAACTTTTTCGCCGGTAGTGGCCGTAATAAATATCACGGGGATATCTTTCGTTTCCGTCATGCTCTTAAGGTTTTTGATGACCGTTAGGCCGCTGCCGGCAGGCATCATAATATCGAGAAGGATGAGATCCGGTTTTTCACGCCTCGCCTGCTGAACAGCGAGTATGGCGTCTCCCGCGCTAGCCGTATTATACCCGTTGGCCCGAAGCCGGGATTCAAGCATTTTAACGACATGTGGTTCGTCATCAACGATCAATATCTTTTTAGCCATTGAATCACTCCGTTATAACATACTAGCAAAGATCCTTTGCCACGCGCCGCGGGATGATGTCGCTAATTTTTCACCTTGGCAATATATACTACTATACCTAAAAACTCGCAAAAGTAAAAATGAAATGTGCTATTTGAGTTTATTTAGAGTTTCCCGCCTAAGGCGCCTGCTTCCCGCGGGCAGGATCGCTCTTAGCTCTTTGGAGCCGGCTATTACGCCTACGAGCCGGGAGCCGCGAGCTATGAGCTAAAACGCGTCCGACTTTCTTTGCTTCTTGCCTCTTGCTTCTCTCTCCAGACTCTGACTCTTTGACTCTCAAGCTCTTCACTGCCGAACAAGACTACTCTTCAAGCTTACAAAGCCCGGACCCGTACGCGTTCATAACAAACAGATATTCCCTCCCCGTCTTATTGTCCTTATATATGAATATCGCTTCCGACACGCCATGTATCTGGTCATATATGATCGCGAACCTATCCGGCCCTTTCGCCTCGGAGGCTGTTTGGGCACACGCTACAGGAACATTGACCGCTATGCCCATGAACAGAACAAAAACCATCGCTATTTTTTTTATCATGTTTTTCCTTTCATGTTTTCTAAAAAGAGTTATAGAGTCACCGCTCGCTTCCTGCCCGCCGGCGAGCGTCAAGCCGGCTAACAACAAACTACAAACAACAAATCTCAAACTACTCTCTTCGTCCTACATCCTTTGTTCTCGGACTCGGACACCCGGCTACGCCCCTACGGCCGGATAAAAAGCGCTCCGCCGTCGACGCGCTCCATTTTAGTCACTACTAGTTCAACATTGCCTTCCACATTGACGACATCGTGCTCGGAATCGAAGTCATAGTCATAATAACCGCTGCTATCCAGCGTTAAAAAATTAAGTGGGATATCGGTTGTCATATTGACGGCCTTTGAATACACCGCCTGCCCCGGCGGATATTCGACAGTGTAAGTGGTTATTAGGGCGTGTCCGTCCTCTACCCCCAATTCTATGTGAAGCCGCCATGCTTGACCTTTGTCGGGATGGGCTTCAATGTGAATATGCCCGTCCTCTTTTACCCCGGTAAGATTCGTGAGAGAAAGCGCCCTGATCTCCCTGGAGTTCGGTATTTTTATCCGCGTCCCTTCCCTGAAGATTATTCCAAGACCGGAAGTGCGGCTGCCCCTGAAGTTAATAAAAGCCGATTTTTCCCTGGACATTCGCTCCGTAGCGGCTTCCAGCGTGACCTTGATCGCCGTAACCGATACCAGCAGATTTTCACTCACTTTTCCTGAGCTGCCTATGGGGATACCAGTATTCGCGTTGTCAAAATAACGCAAGGTCATATTTTTGAGAGCGGTCCCGGGAGTGTTTTTCGCCGGGATGGTCAAGCTGGCATTCTTATATACCCTTTTTAATTCCCCGCTTTCCTTGTCCCATGTTATAGTCATGGCCGAACTGGGGAAATACGTAGTGTCGGGATGGTATATGCTCTTTATCCTCGACCCCGGGGGGAGAGGTTCGTTCAGGATTATCTTGTCGTCGGGTTTTAACGGGTCCGTGTGTTCGCCTGAAATAAAGGTTATCGGGACAAGCCTGTACCCTTCTTCTCCCGGGACATCGGCCTCGACTATCGGCAAAGCCGCCCCGGCCTTAAGCGGGCGGTCCAGTGTCACCGGTTTATTCTGGATGACCGCGTTACGCGATTCGTCGAACCATAAAGGAACGAATTTTATTGAATGTTCACCCGCTTCCAATATCCTTAGCGCGTCCTTTATCCCGTAATTATCGAACCCTCCCGTTGTCACTTCGTCCATCGCGGTATCGATCTCTTTTTGAAGAGCCAACTCTTCCTGCGCGACATTATAGATATCCAGACTCGCACGTAACGTAAAAAGAACGACCCCGGTCAAAATAGCGGCGATGGCTATCGCTACCAATAGTTCTATAAGCGTAACACCGCGCCGTCCGCGGCCAAACCGGATAAGTCTCCAGTAATGTGATCCTACCATTCAAGATCCTCTATAAGAGTAACAACTTCTACAACCGGTTTTTCGGGAAGGATATTCCCGCCGTCAAGAACTTTAAAAACCTGGACATGGACTTCCAGCGGATCCGTTTTCTTGAAAATCTTTCTTAATGTCCGCCATTTTTTTGAGTTCATGACGAGCGGCCCCTCTTCCAGCGCCGGCTCCCACACGTCGCCTAACGCTACCAGCTGGGCCTTGGTAAAATTAAGGTTCCTTACTTTTTCCATTTGTTCTTGGGCTAAACTGGTAGCGATAGAAAGGTCCTGCGCTTCCTGGACTTGTTCCATCGCGCCTATAAGCATGTTGATTAAAGGCAGGAAACAAACAGCAATAACGGCAAGCGCGATTAGTAGCTCGATAAATGTAAAAGCTTTGTTATTTTTCATGCACAGTGTCGAAAAGATGATTTACCCTATGCCCTCCCCCAAAGAGGATCTGCGGGATCCCAAAACCGACTCTACCATTTTGAAAGGCCGCTGGGCCCGGATTATTCCGCGTCCTCTTCTCTCTCTTCCTCTTCTTTGGTATACACTCCCCCGTCTTCCGATACTTCTCGGTATACCTGCACCCCGACCCCTTCCCGTGAAACCGTCCCGAAAACAACCGACCCCACTTCTATGTCAAGATCGGGTTCCATATCCACCGGCGTAATAGTCACTTTTTCGCTCTCGGAATCGAGAATGTATATTTCCGTGGTCCCGTCAGTCACTTTTTCACTCGTTGTTATTGCGCTTGAAGTAGCCGAGCTGTTATCCACAAGCTCTTGAAGTTCGACCTTGAATTCCGTAGAATCGTCTTTAGTGATGATCTCCCCTTCGGAATCCACGATCCTAACTGTCACTCCGAGCTTTCCTACCGGGCCCGAGGCGTCAAGTACTTCTATCTTCCCGTACCGGATAGACACGTCTTCCTTGTTGCTTGCGAGAGAAACATATGATGTGTCTTTCGCCGAAAGCTGGATTTCTTTCTCCTCAGCGCCGTTTATCTCTCCGAAGATGTGGCTCCCGGCGTCGCCGAGAGTAAAAGTATAATTTGACGGCACGCTAAGGGTCTCGCCGGTGAAGGTCACAGTACCCTGGTAATTCGAGACCGCGTTGTCATTCTGGTCCCGCGCGGTCAGCGTCGCTTTAAAATCCTCGTATATGTAATAAAAATCGCGCGATACGGGCGGATCCGAAAGCTCTAATAGAAAATCCTTGGGGACAAAAGTCATGTCCGAGGTGGTCGCGACGGTAGTAGTCGCGGTGTTCTCCGAAACGCGGATATTGACCGTGCCCCATTTATTGTACGTCATATCGGCGATCTCGCATGCCCCTCCAGACCAATCCTCGGTAGACAGCGTGCTTGTGCTTAAGCTCCCGGATTGGTCGGTCGAAGGCGAGACGTAATTGAGCGTAAGGTCCGCCGGGCCTTTATAATTCGGCGTAACAGTCCCGCCCGCGTTCTTCGCCGTAACTGTGAGTGTAAAAGCTTTATTCACGATAGCGGGCGCGGCATGGCTCGAGGTCGCTATAGTGAAAAACGACGGCATAAACAGAATATTGCTGCTCGTTCCGGACTTAGCCGTGTTGTCAGAATCCGTAGCTTTTATAGTAATAGACCCCGCGTCACTGTAGGTGATGTTGCTTGTCGCGACCCCCGACGAAAAACCCGTTACGCTTGTCGGCGAAATAGTCATTGTTCCGGAAGCCGGCGATATATGATTTATGGTCAGGTTCACCGTTCCGGTATATGTGGTCAACGTCTCTCCGCTACTATCTTTAGCGGTGATCGTAAGAGAAAACGGCACCCCGGCCACCTGCGTCGCCGCGGCCTCAACCTCAAAATCGCTGACAAGCGCCGTCGAGGAAATCGTAGCGCTTGCCGTGTCACCGTTCCCGTTATTGGCGTCCGTATAGTTCACGCTTATGTCGTCCCCTCCCGCGTCGGACGACACCTTAAGAACATTAGTGGCCGCTCCGCTCCCGTCTGTAAGCACAAGTCCGTCGGTAAATTCAAATTTACCGGAATTGGCGTCACTTTCGGTTAAGGTTAAGGTTTCCGAATCCACGGACGACGTCACTGTCACCGTGATCATCTCCGCGGTATACCCTTTCCGGTTCTCGTCGGTATCCGTCACTCGTATATAAACTATCCCTGTGGCTTCGTTCGGTATATACCCGGTAAGGACGGTTCCGGAATCGAACGAAGTATCGTTCCTTACCACCATTGTGCTCGGCGTAGCGGCCACATGAACGGTAGCGGTATCGCTTGCCGTGTCCCCCATGCAGGTGAAGCTGACGGATATCGTCTGCTCGTCTTCCAGTTCAAGCGTGCCGTTCTGTTGGGTCGGCGCGGCCGTGGCCAACACGGTGGGCAAACCTACCGTGTTTTTGAACGTATCCGGGGTCTGCGCCGCGTCATCTACCAGCACAACCGTCTCTTGATCCGCCGGCCCGGACGTTGTCATCACGGTCACGGACTGGTTCGGCATGCTGCAATAACAGTACCAAGCGCCATAATCCGGATGGTAATACATGTCCTCCAATAGCTGAACATAAAGACTGTTTCCTATTGTCTGCCCTATTCCGCTCCCGGCCGGCCCGACGTTTTGGGAAGAAGAGTTTTGAAGGTTCACGGTATTATTATACGTCGCGTGCCCCCAGACATAATCCTCCGTCGCGTATGCGTGGACCGCGAAAACCCACAAAAGGCACATAACGAATATACCTATTTTGTGTATGTGTATGCTCTTCATTTTTGCCCCTCCTCTTAGATTTGATCGTCTACTTAAAGTATATATTTGATACCATTTATATCCAACTTTTATGCTAACGCAAAAAACCACCTTTTTCCTTGCTATCATGATTAATTTTTGCCACCGGATAATCTCTCTTATCTTTCAGGTCCCCGCTCGACATAAGGTGTAACCAAACGCGGGTTTCCGCCGACGTATATCCTCTCCAGGATTTCCCCCTTTGTCGAGAGTTTTACGGCCTCCCCGGCGCCCCAATTACCCATCCAAAAAGTCCCGTCTTTCTCGTCTATCGGGGAAAGGCCTCTGCATTTGTCAAAACCGCCTATCCTCTCGCGGATCTCACTTCCCCCGGGGGAGATATTTACCAATTCCCCGCGTGAAATATCCGTGACCCACGCCGAATGGTCCACGGGATCGATGGTCACTCCATATGGCTTGATAAGGCCCTCCAGCATCTCAAGTATTTTTCCTTCAGGTGAATATTTGACAACTCGCCCGGGCTTCTGAAAAGTCGCCCAAAGAATACCGCTGGAAGGGTCGATTGCCATATGCACCGGCGTCCCCAGCCGTCTTTCGGTAAACCCAGTTTTTCGGCCATCGGGCGTAAAATGCGCGAACTTACCGTCGGTCTTATCCCCGACCCAGACGCTTTTGTCAAAAGGGCTGATAACGATCTCGTGCAGGTCCCCCAACCCCTTTATCCTCAATATCTCTTCGCCCTGAAAAGTACTTTTTACGATCTCGCCTTGCCCCGATGACGCTATCCAAATAACATTATTTTCAAGGTCAAGCGCGCTGTGGTAAGGCACATGACATATTTTTTCGATACTCGCGAGTTGTTTTGTCCCGTCGGATGAATACCTTACAACCCTGCTATGAGCGGTGTCGGTTATCCAGACCGACCCGTCACGCGGATCTATATCTATGTCGGTCGGGACCTCTAACCCTTTTATCCTTACGAGTTCCTTCCATCCGTCCGCCGATAGTTTTATGACAACGTTGTTAGCCGACTGCTCGACAACCCATACCCCGTCCTCCGCGCTAGAGGCATCTCTTGGGGGAAAAAACGTGAATATCGCGACGGCTAAAACCGCAACAAATGTTATATGTTTATTCCCGCGCCCCGAACGCCTGTAAAGCATCATATTTACATCCGCACATAATTATATTTTGAATTACCCGGTCTAACCATCCGCTATATAATAACCGGTAATTTTACTAACGGCGAGACGCAAATAAGCGCTTGAAGCTATTCGCCGTCGATAAGGATAAAAATAACTTACGCTTCAAGGCCATTCAAACACCTACAGCTCAGAACTGACAGGCGGATCGCGAAAACACGCGAATGAGCCTCTCCGTTCGCCTGCCTACCAGTTATTACTAGCTTTTCAATTTGACAAAACTATCTTCCGCGCTTTCTTGTATCTGTCGATCGTTTTTATCCTTGCCCCTTCTTCCGATAGTTTCACGATCCTCACCGTCATCTCGCTCACCCAAAAACTCCCGTCCGAGCTGTCTATGTCAGATATACCATAAGGCCCGGCAAACCCCCCGGCCGTTATGATCCTGCCGCCGGCGGCGGCTATTTTTACTATCTCCCCTTTTTTCGCGTCCGTCACCCAGGCGCTGCCGTCCCTGGTGTCGACCGCTATTTCAAAAGGATACGCGAACCCGCCGGTCCGCGCGGATACAGCTTCCCCGGAAGGAGATATCTTTATGACCTCCCCGGCGTTCGTATCGCATAGCCATAGATCCCCGCGCCGCCCGTCCACGGCGATATGCTGCGGGAATACAAACCCTCCGAGTTCTGCAAGCTTTTCCCCTCTCGCGTTAAACTTGATCACTTTTTTCGCGCCAATATCCGTGACCCAGAAAGAATTATCGTACGGCGAATAGACTATATCATGCGGCTCCACGAACCCGGTTATCTGGGAAAACCGCCTGATCTTGTCTGGACGAAACCCGTTTATTTTACGTCCCAGTTTTTCGGCCACAAAATAGTCGCCGCTACTTGTGTTGACGGCACCGTGGAACGGGGCGTCAAACCCGCCTCGCATGCCCATTTTTTCACCCGACAGGGAGTATTTGAATATCTTCCCCTCGTATTTGTCAACCACCCAAATCCACCCCCGCTGAAAATCCATATCTATGTCTACGGGGGACGAGAACCCTTCTATCGAAACGAGCTCTTGTGCGCCGTCGGAGGAGAGTTTAACGACCCGGTTCTCTCCTACATCGGATATCCAGATCTCCCCGGGAGTCTGAGCTAAAGCCCCGCTGGGGGAAAAAATCGCGCAAATAAATATGAGGGCGTTCAACAAACTGCCCGGCACCTCTATTTTCATGGGGTTACCGCTATCCTTCTTGCCAGACCATAACCTTTCTTTTCTAGAAGTCGTTTTCCTTTTTCGGACACTTTTTCTATTTTTCCTTCTTCCCCATCGGTGTAGACCCAAAATGACCCGTCAGCGCCGCTTATGTTCGACAGCCCGTTTACCCCGTTAAATCCTTTCGCTTTCAGGAGGACCCGCCCTGCCGAAGATATTTTTATTATCTCACTTTTCCCCTTATCCACGACCCAAACGCTGCTATCCCGTGGGTCTATAGACGCCTCGAAGGGATACCCAAACCCTTTTATTTTTTTCAATACGCTCTTTCCGTCCGCCGAGATCTTTCCCAGCGCGCCATTCTCGGAATCTCAAACCCACAAAGAACCGTCTTTCCCGTCCACGGCCATGTGATGCGGCCGTTTGATCTCGCTTGTTTCCGCGAGTTTTTTCCCTTCGAGCGAGAACTTCATTATCATGTTAACGCCTCTGTCTGAGACCCAGATAGTATCATCAAAATCAGAATAGGCGATATCATGCGGCTCTTCTAGCCCGATGATCTCGGATAGTTGGGTCAGGCCGTCGGCTGAGACCCTTACGACTCTTTTGTTTCCTTCGTCCGCCGCAAAATAGGTACCCGTTCTTGTCTCGACAGTCCCGTGGAAGGGATCTTTGAGCCCGGTGAACTTGCCAAGCTCCTTCCCATCCCCGAGGGAGATCTTATGCGCTTCCCCGGCCGCTTTATCAAGGGCCCAAACACACCCCGCTTTTGGGTCGATATCAATGTCCATCGGCATTTTGAACCGGTCCGCCAATTCTATGACCTTTTCTTCGCCGCCGGGCGAAAGTTTTACGACTTTTGAGTCCGCTGTCAGGGCTATCCAGACATCCCCGGCCGCCCCCGCGGATAGCTGCCCTCCCAGTATCCCGCATGTTACGATTACTAAAAAAATGTAAATTCTCTTTTTTTTCATGACGTCACCTTTCCTTTCCCGACCGCGTGAAGATGCACCGGCACTTCTTTCCTGCCGTCAATACCAAGAAATTTCGATAATTCGTCATCATAAAAAGCACCCATCGCCGTTGACACCAGGCCCAGGGAAACGGCTTCAAGATAGATGTTCTGGCTTATGCACCCCGCTTCTATGTACATATATCTATATCCTCGGACATCGTATTTTTTAGTGGTCCGCTCCGTAACGGCCGTAAGGATTAAAACCGCCCCGGCCCTATCGGCTTCTTCCTGTTCATCGCTGGCGAACGTTATCTCTTTTCGGAGATCGCCTTTTCGTATAAGTTCCAGGCTATGGTCAAGCGCCGAATAATGATAAAGCCCCTCATCTATTCCCGAGACACGGTTCGCTACCACATATATCTCGACGGGATGCAGCGCCCCCGCGGAAGGGGAAGTCCTCAGGTCGTACCCCGAAGCTTCATCGCGTCCCGTGATGCCGTTAGCGGCGAAAAGAAGTTGCGATAATTCCTCAATGGAAAGCCTTTCTTCCGAAAAATCGTCTTCGGACCTGATCGACCGCCTTTTCTTAAAAGCGTCTTCAAGAACCATGCCCTTATATCCCGCTCCCGGCAATTTTATGGTCTCCGACCCTTCATATTTTTTATACGCTCCGACGCCGGCGCTTAACTCCTTAAGCTGCGTCGCTATCCTTTTATCGGGGAAAAGCTTTGTCTTGTCATTAAACCTCTGCCCTAGATAAGCGTCCCCTACGATCACTTCTTTCTTCGCCTCGCGCTCTTCATCTTCTTCGTCATCGTCGTCTGCCTGAGCCAATGACACCATAACGAGCATCGAAAGCCCCATGATAACGCTATACCGGCGGATTTTTTTTATTTTGTCCGGGGTGAAAATCTTATTCAAACTTAACCTCCGCCGGCACAACTTCTAAGTATGGTTCGGATTCTGGAAACACCGTAACGGTCTCTCCTTTTGTGTCGGTTAGAAGAATCGACGCCTGCCCGTTCTTGACGGTGATCTTTTCCTTGCCGGGGATAGAAGCGCTCCCGTCGGGGTCGGATTCCATGAGATAAAAACTTATAACCGTCGAATCGTCATCTGTAAGTATTTTCCCGTTCTTGTCCACTATTTTAACCCGCATCTTCGCGGTTTCACCTTTTATCCATTCTAATTCCATCATAACTCTGGCTTGTATAACATCTATCTCTTCGCTTTCCGCCAAAGCCCCCGGGGCTCTTGTATCCCATCCTTTTATTTTAAACGGTTTTTCGGTCACAACGCTTATGTGGAATTCCGCGGATCCTTGGTTCCGGGGGTCGAAATCGTACTTCGAACGCATATCCACGCCTTCGACCGTTTCGAATTCCATGACCCCGTCATATCCGGTGATCTCGAGACCGTTATAATCAAGCGCTGTTATCTTTGCCTTAAAAAGTTCTTCGATATAATATTTATCCCGCTTGCCGGGCGGCGGGACTATCTCTACTTCGAAGGCGTGGGGATTAAAAAACACGCTTTCGCTTATACCGTATATGTCCGGGTACATTTTTTCGCGCACGATGAATTTTTCTTCTCCATAATTGTCGCGAGTGATCTTCACCAGGGCTTCCCCCGAGTCAAAAACAAGCTCAACACGCGGTTCTTCTCCCGCGTAAAGCGGTTCGAGGATCGTTTCTCCGTTATATCCGGGGGTTATTTCGTCCTTATAGTTAAGGGCGGAAACCTTTATCTCGAATTCTTTGCCTATGGTCTGCTCTTTTTCGAGGTCTACCTTGAATTTCGCCGGGAGGAACGTTATTACATCGCTTTCCCCGTAACGGCCGCTGTCATCTTTGGCCGCCAGGACCATCTCCCCCGCGTCCTGATACGCTATAAACACTCTTGCCGTACCTTTTGAAAAAGAGGACACTTTGCGAAGAGGTTTTTCTTTTCCCGAGGTATCGACCATGACGAGAGAAACGCCCCCTGAAAAATCCGTCAAAATACTCTCATACTCGTCTCTGGCCGTTATATCCACCCTGAAAGGTTTCCCGGCTACCTGCACGGGATCCGTCATCACGCTGTAATGATCGATACTGGCTTCGGAGACAACCGTGCCGATGACCCTGCTTCCCCCGCTAGGGACAAGATGGATCGCGGTCACTTCATCCTCCCCGCTGGATACCTGGATAATGCCGTCGCCCAAAAGTTCATCCTCGGCCAAAAACCTCATGCCCCTGGTCGTCCGGAACACGCCCGTATCTCTCCCCGTTTCTGTCAGTATCACATTTTCCGTATCGGCGCCCCCGGCGGAGACCAATTTCACGTTAATGCTGTCGATCTGATTTACCTGCTTATTGCTTTCACTGGACGTTACTTCGACATAGATCATATCTTCCCCTGGATAAAATCTGTCTTTAGGGACGAACTCCGCGGAGTCGCTGAATACAGCTTTCCCCATCGTTCCGATATCGCCTTCAGCGGCTTCCGCCTTGTTCAACCCCAAAAAACAATATACGCACGCCAGCGCCAGATATTTGTATCCCTTTTTCATTTTAACCCACTACTCCTTCCAATCGACCTGAATAAAATACGGGTTCGTAAAACCGCTTATCTCTTCGAGCTTTTCCCCGAGAGAAGAGAACTTAACGACATTTCCCCACCAGTCCGTGACCCAGAACGACCCGTCTTTAGGGTTCACTGAGGATATCCCTCTCGGCTGTTTTAACCCTTTTACGCGTTCCACTATCTTTTTGCCGTCGGCTGCTACTTTGAGGACCTCTCCCGCGCCCTGATCCGTCACCCATATCGCCCCGTCACGTTGGTCTATTGACAGCATGAACGGGTTTACTAAACCTTCGACCGTCGCCAATATTTCTTTCCCGTCGGCGGATAATTTAATGACCCTGGCGTTAAGCTCGTCCGTTACCCAGCAGGTGCCGTCGATAGGGTTGATCGCCATGTGATGCGGGATGCCTACGCCTCTTTTCTGCGTCAGTTTTCTCCCTTCGGGGCTCAGTTTCACCACTTTGTATCCTTCTTTATCCGAAACCCAGATCGAGCCGTCATAAGAACTGACTTTTACATCTTCCGGTTCTTCAAAGACTATTCGTTTTAGCTCTTTTTTACCGTCGCGGGATATCTCGGCGACACATCCGCCTCCTTCATCCGCGACCCAATAAGAACCGTTGGCCGGATTGACCACTCCGTCATCCACTTCCTCGTATCGGCCGAACCTGGCGAGTTCTTCCCCTTCGGAGGATATCTTTATTACTTGCTTATAGTCCACGCTCTCGCAGATTGTGTTTATCCATAACGAGCCGTCGTTTGGATCGAGCGCGATGGCTCCCGGACAAAAATGTTCCTTTAATTGTATTAATTTTTTGTCTCGCGAGGGAGATATCTTTACGATCTGGCCGTTGCCTCCGTCCATGACCCAGATAATCTCTTTCGGCGCGTCGGCAAACACGGCAGGGGCCTGAAACATTATTACGGGCAAGAAAATAGTTAGAAAGGATAGAATGGCAGTGATCAAATATCTATGCATATTCATCTTGGTCCGGTTAAGATACAGATCATTAAGATTATACCACATATCTGGATTTGCCTACCTGAGAATAAAGACGTAGGAGCGTATCGCGGTACGCCCCTACTCCCCAACATATTATCATACATAGTTCATGAATTTTCCCGGGATCTGGTCGGGATCAAAGCGGGAAGGCCGCTTATCTGAGCCGTGCTCTCCTGACGGGAAAACTTAGGACGGTTACTTTTTTTTTGTCTTTTTCTCTTTTTCGTAAGGCGCGTACACCTGTCCGGGTTTTAATAACTGGAATTTCCTTGCCCCCTCTTCCGCCATTACTTGAAGGAAAAATTCGCATTCCATGCAGGATTTCTCTTTCTGGGCGAACGTCCCCTGCGGGTTCTCTCCGCACAACGTCCCGGCTATCGCCCAACATATACGTCCGCCTTTATCTCCCCTGTTTATACCGGACGCCGCATCGTCAGCCGCGGCCGGACATAATCCCAATTCCTTGACCTTTTCCCCGTTGGGGCCGCGTTCACACTTTTTCTTTTCCCAGCAATTTTCAGGTTCCATTTTTAAAAAGTCCCGCTCCTTTTTGCCTTTTCTCCTGCCACTTCCCGCGTGAAAATCTTTCCTTTTTCCGCGCAAGCGTTTTTACGTGTTCCCGCCATTAACATATCACTCCAATTGCGTCACCCGGAGAACTTCGCTGACGGTCGTATTCCCTTGTTTTATTTTAGCGAACCCGTCTTCCCTCAAGCTTTTCATTCCGGCTTTCACGGCCGCTTCCCGTAACTCATGGGTCGGGACTTTTTTGTTTATCAGTTCGCTCAGGGGCTGGTTCATGACCATAAGCTCAAAAATGCCGATACGCCCTTTATAGCCGATATCGTTACATTCCTTGCACCCCGTTTCCCTATATATATCCATGTCTTCAAAAGCGTCTTTTGCCGAAAATCCGAAAGAAACAAGTTCTTCCCGAGTGATATGATACTTCTCCTTGCACTCCGGGCAAAGTTTGCGCACCAACCGCTGGGCTATTACCCCGGCGAAAGATGAAGAAACGAGGAACGGCTCCACTCCCATATCTATAAGCCTAGTGGCTGCGCTTGGGGCGTCGTTCGTATGGAGCGTAGAAAAGACCAGATGCCCCGTCAAGGCGGAATGAATAGCTATATCGGCGGTCTCCATGTCCCTGATCTCGCCGATCATTATCACGTTCGGGTCCTGCCTGACAAGAGACCTTAGGCCCGTAGCGAACGTCAGCCCCGCTTTCGGGCTTATCTGGGACTGCCTGATCCGGGGGATCATGTATTCGATCGGGTCTTCCAGGGTCACGATGTTCTTGCTTGTGGTATTGATCGCGCTAAGTATGGCGTACAGCGTCGTCGTCTTCCCGCAGCTCGTAGGTCCGGTCACGAGTATCATCCCGTGTGGTTTATGTATCATGTTTTTGAGTTTCCCGGCCGTATCCGGCAAAAATCCAAGACCATCTATATCATATAGCCCCTGGGTTTTGTCGAGTATGCGCATGGAAACGTTTTCTCCGTACACGGTGGGAAATGTCGAGATCCTCATATCCAGGTCCTTCCCCTCAATCTCTATCCTTATCCTCCCATCCTGGGGAAGCCTTTTCTCGGCGATATCCATCCCTGCCATTATCTTGATACGCGATATTATCGCGGCCTGAAGGTTTTTCGCGGGAGGCGGGAAATCATACAGCATCCCGTCTATCCTGTACCGGCAGAAAAAGTCGTCTTTTTCGGGTTCGAGATGGATATCGCTGGCCCGCGCCTCAACGGCCTCTTTGATAAGCCCGTTGACGAAATCTATGACAGGGGAACGCGTAGCGGCTTTTATCAGGTCGAGCCCCTCGCCGTCACTCGCCGCGGCCTCTTCGCCTTTTCCTTTTCCGGCCGGTCCGCTTCCATAATGCCGATTTATGGCTTCGCTGATAGCGCTCGGGGTCGATATGATCGACCGGACATGTAAAGACAGTTTACATCTATCGCGAATATCGTCCAGCACCTGTATATCAAGCGGATCGAACATCGCGACGATCAGGGTGTTATCTACTCGGAAAAGCGGCATTATCTGGAATTTCCGGGCAAGTTCAACCGGGATAAGCCGCACTGCTTCCTCGTCGGCTTTTATCTTTGTAACGTCCGCGTAAAGAAAGTCCAGTTGTTCCGAAAGATTCTGCGCTATCTCCTCCTCGCCGATAGCCCCGCGAGAGATCAAGATCGCTCCGAGCTTATTCCCGCTCTTCTTTTTTTCGATCAGGGCTTCTTCCAGCTGTTCCGGGGTGATGCTTCCCTTGTCGACCAGGATCTCGCCGATACGTTTTCGCGGAATATGGTGAGCGGTTTGTGACAGCCGTTTTATGCCTTTGGTCAGCACTCTTTCCGCGTCTTTCTCCTTTAATTCATCGGATATGAAATCATACGCGCCAAAATACGTCGCTTCGACTACCGTCTTAATATCGTGGCTTTTCGCGATAAGCGCTATTTCTGTCTTGTTTAAATTTTTCCTGATGGTTTTTAACAGCTCAAACCCGTTTTTTTTGGCGATACCCACATCGATTATGGCTATGTCGATCTCCTCCCGCGGTATGATCGCCGTTATTTCATCGGCGGCCATCGCGGTGAAAACCCTATGTCTCGCGCTTAAATACGTCTTAAGCGGTTTTAGTATTTCCAGATCGCCGCTCGCGAGAAGGATATTTACTTTTTCCATATATTTTTCCTTTAAGCTGTAAAGTCGCCGCTCATATCGCGCTGTACTTTATCTGCACCTTTCGGGTCACCTTGTTCACTTTACCGCTCGCGGTAATGGTAGATGTCGAGAAATCATGCTTCGCCCAGCAGGTACCGGCGCCAAGCTGCGCGGCGGGGATATTGCCCGCCCCTTCTCCATCTTTATCGATCCCGGTTTTAAGCTCGTGCAGGGATTTCGCCAGCGCCGCTTCCGCCAAATAAAAGGCCTTTAACCTGTCTACCTGCATCTGGGCATAAGCGCTCTGCGACAAGAGGAAGGCCATAAGGCTTAATCCCAGCGTCGCTAAAAAAACAAGAACGGTTATAACCGTGATCAGTACCGCTCCTTTTTGGTCTCGCAGTAGGGGCGTATTGCAATACGCCCCTACTCTAAATTTATTGGATATGGCGTCACCATTTTGCCGGATTTTGACCCTCATATTCGCCCCATTTCGAGCTCAACGCGACGTCATAATTCACTTTGACCTCCGCCTGGTCTTTAACATACACCCATCCGCCCTCATTCGTAAAGGGCTCGCCGGCGCTCAGGTCTATATAGTTCGATTTCCCTCTTTTATCAGTTATCATTTCCGTCGGGATCCTGTTCAAGTAGGGTTTTTTAATCCCGGCGTCGGAATAATAAGTGGTCAAAAGGTCTCCCAGCGACTCGGGGTAGCGCCCCTCTTTCGACCTGAAAAGGATTATCCTGGTATTTATCGAATCCATGTTTACCTTCGTCGCGACGGCCCGCGCTTCGGAATCAAACCCTATGAAATTAGGTATAAACGTCGCCGCGAGCACGGTTATGATCCCGATAACGATAAGAAGCTCGATAAGAGTGAACGCTTTATCAGTCCTTCGCCTTAGCGTGCGCATTTTATTCCCTCCTCAAGTTTTGTCATTGCCTGAATACCCTTATCAGGTTAAATATCGGCAAGAGCACCGCCATAGCTATGAACGCCACCGTCAGCCCCATTGCCAAAAGTAAAAGCGGCTCTACGACCACCGTAATGCTCTTTATGGTGTTTTCCGTTTCCTGATCATAAAAATCCGCCACATCGACAAGCATTTCATCGAGCCTCCCGGTCTTTTCCCCCACCGAGACCATCTGTATGACCATTTCCGGGAAGATCTCGCTCTTTCGAAAGGTGTCAGCCAGCCCTTCGCCCTTTCCTACCGCGATATGTATCCGCTGTATAACGCTCTTTAATACCTGGTTCGGGGTCGCCCTCGCCGAGATCAAAAGCGCCTCCAGGATAGCTACGCCTGACCGCGTCATGGCCGCCAGGTTCCTGACGAACCTCGAAATTATGGTTTTCCTGTAAAGCTCCCCGAAAAGAGGTATGTCAAGCAGAAAAACATGCGCTTTATATCTGCCCTCTTAGCTCCAGACGAACCTCCTGAACCACAACATAAAACTCCCTATGGCGAGGATAAGAACATACCATAACCGTTTTACAAAATAGCTCACGCCCAGCAAGACCCTTGTCGCCATAGGCAATTTTACGTCATACGTCTCGAAGATAAGGACGAATTTAGGGAGAATATTGATCAGCAAAAAACTGACCACGATAATAGCGGCGACGACAAGTATGATGGGATACGTAAGCGCCGATTTAATGCGCGTCCGCACGTCGAGTTCCTGTGTGTTCAACTTCGTAAGCCTGCCGAGCACTTCGTCAAGCCCGCCGGTCGCTTCTCCGACGCGGATCATGCTCACAAAATTTTCCGAAAAGATTTCCGGGTATCTTGCCAGGCCTTCCGAGAATTTCTTCCCCGACTCAACATCGCTACGCACGTTGTTCGTTATTTCCCTTAACTCGCTTCCCTTGGTTTGGTCCGCAACGCTTATTAACGCCGTCGTAAGGGATATCCCCGACTTGAGCATCGTCTGCAGTTGCCTGGTTAGAAATATGATTTCTTCCGGCCTTACCTTCTTCCTCCACCGAAAGTGTATTTCCCCCAAGAGAGGGCTTGCGCCTGACGTCTCCTTTATCTCAATAACGCTATACCCCAAACGTTTCAGGCCTTGCGCGACACTCCGCTCGTCGCTGGAGTCGCTCTCCCCCGCAACCAGCATTCCTTTTTCGTCCCTTGCCTTATATTTATACGCGGGCATGATTATCCCAGTTAGCGTCCTATCTCGTCTTATTTCTTTTTCCGCTTGGCTTTCTGTTTTGCTTTTTCGAGCTCGGCTTTCCTTTTTTCTCTTTCGAGCTTGCTTTTCTTTCTCGCTTTTTCGAGCTCCGCTTTTTTCTTTTCCTGTTCGGCTATCCTCGCCCTCTGCCGCGCTTCTCTTTCTTCCAGTCTTGCCTTCTCATTGTCGATCTTCTCAACGACCCGTTTCGCCTTGCTTGCATAAACGCTTTCGGGATAATTTTCGACAAGCTGGGAAAAAGCCGCCCTTGCCGCGTCTTGGTCGTCAAAATAATCCGAATTTATGCGGCCTATTCGGTAAAGGGCTTCGTCCGCTTTAGGGTTTTTGGGGAAATGGAGGACGATCTGTTCGTACTGGTCCAGCGCCTCCAGCATCTTCGCTTCTTTGTCTTTGCGCCGCGCTTCTATCCCGTGGTCTCTTTCGAGCTCGACGGCCGATTCCCACAGATTAGAGACGAACATGTCTTCGGACCTGCCTTCCATTGTAACATACGCTTCGCGTTGTTTTGTCGTTCCGGCGGGAAGATCCTCGGCATCCTGTATTATCCGCGGCGTAATAAATACGGCAAGTTCATTCTGCGTATCGTCGTTACTCTTGCTGCTGAATACCGCCCCGATAATAGGCAGGTCTCCGAGTATCGGGATCTTGTCTCTGGTCATATTTTTTTCTGTTTCTATCAACCCCCCGATAACAATAGTCTGCCCGTCTTTGACCCTTATTGTGGCGTCGGCCTCGCGTGTCGATATCCTCGGTCCGGCTTCAAGATCGGCGTCTGTTACGGAAGAAACTTCGGGATGGACTTTCATCGTTATCTCCCCGTTAGGCCCGACTTGCGGCGTTACCTTAAGGGTGATCCCGATCTCCACGAATTTTGTCGTCTCCGTGGTCCCGGTAGTCGTTTGCGTCTGTTCTTTATAAGGGAATTTTTCCCCGATAACTATACGGGCTTCTTTGCCGTTAAGCGTGGCAATGGAAGGCGACGCCAATAGATGCGCTTTCTGATCACGTATTAGCGCGTCTATGGTGGCGTCAACGTTAAAGTAAGATATGTTCAGCGAATCGAGGACCATCTGCCCCCCAGTCAAAAGGGATGAAGGCCCTGCTACGTCTATGGCCGCCGAAGTCAGGCTTTTGATTATACCATACCGTTCGGTCTGTCCCGCGCTATAAGTAACGCCTATATTCCTAAGATCCTGTTGGGTTATATCGATGATCTTGGCTTCGATAAGGACTTGTACGGGTTTAACATCGATGGTCGAAATAAGGTCCTTGACGTTACGCACCATCTGGGAATAGTCCGTGATCACAAGGCTATTCGTAGCTTCGTTGACGCGTATTTCCCCTTTACCGGACAAAAGTTTCTTTAAGAGCGCTTCGGCCTCGGCCCCGTTTAAATATTTCAGGTCCACCGAAACCGTTTCAAGCCCGATATCCTGGGTCGTTGGGCCCGGGAGGATATAAAACACGTTCTTATCCTTATGGAGCGCGTACCCGTTCACCTTAAGCATGGTGTTAAGGGCTTCTTCCAACGAGACCCCGCTGAGGTTTATCGTGACCTTCCCTTTTATGGCTTCGGCCGTCACAAGGTTGAGCTCATATGTCGCCGCGAGGGACCTAAGCACCGCGGCGAGCTCTACCTCCTTATAGTTCAGCGTGACCAATTCCGTAAGTTTGGCGTTTTGGAGGTCCCCCGCGTCCTGCGCGGCCGCAGTAAAAGGCGCCGGGTAAAACGCTATATTCGCCGCCAATAATAAGATAAAGAGCGTTTTCATATTATTCATTTGTCATTCTCCTCGGTATTTGGAACGCTAATCCATTGAAACAACAATGTCTTCCTTGCCGTTGCCCAGAACCACAGCGTCGGCCAAGATCTGCTTTACGGTTACACCGCCGACCATTTCGCCTATACGGTAAACCTCGCCGTTTATAATAGCGGTCGACGATTCTCCTTTTAATGTGGTTCCGGAGAGGATATATTCCTGCTCCTCCAGAGGCCCGGCCTTGACCCTTTTCAGGGCCGATATAAAAGGATTGCGTTTAATCGCCAGAAGCCCGGCCGAATCGGCTGGCAGATTTTTTGCTTCCGGTAACTTTTGTGAAAATTTCATCGGCGCTTCCCCAAGCAATGTCCGCAGCAAAACAGTATTATTGCTGTCTCCGGGGTCTTTGCTCGCGGGGTCTTCGATAGAGATCTTCATCACTCTGAGGAATTGCGAAAGGTTCTCCAGCTTGCTTAGGTAAGTGACGAGATTCTGAAAGTCGGCTCTTATCGCCATCTCTATGTCAAGAAAAGCGAACTCGTTGTATTTCCCCTGTTTCGGTTTTACCGAGACAAACTCCACCTTCATCCCCTTGGCCTCGTCAACAAGTTCGCCCAAAAGACCGGGGATCCCGGTCTCGGCGATCAGGCTGGATTCCATCCTGTCCAATTGTTTCTGCAGGTTCTGTCTTTCTTCCTTAAGCGCGTTTATTTCCGTTTCTTCTTTTCTTATGTCCGGGATGCCTTCCTTTATTATGTTTACCCTGTTGCTTAAGCTCATAAACTCATTCTTAAGGCGGTTTATCTCGGCCGCCTTCGGCTGGCACACCCCGTTGTAGTAAAACCTCGCCAAAATAACGGCTGCCAATAACGCTATAAGTATCCTATACCGCCGGGGTATCGTGTTGAACAGATTGATCGCTTGCCTTATTTCCTTCATATATCTCTCTCTTTTCCCCTAGGGAGATCGTTTTTCCGCCTACCTGGTATGCTCTTCCGCCGCTTTCCCCTCATCGTGACTCGCCGCGCCGCTTTTCCCGTAATTCGGGAAGCCCCCAGCGAGATGTGTCGTTACTTCAAAATTGGTCATCCCTTCACCGGCGTATTTTTCCTTTTGCGTATAGTTAAAAGTTGTATCCTGAAAATACTCTACACCCTCGAGTTCGAGCATGAACTGGCTTATGATGCTGTTATCCGACGTCGTCCCGGAGAAGGTGATAATATCCTCGTCAACCAAGATCTTTTTCATCCAGGCTTTTTCCGGGATAATGTCGCCCAGCCTAAACAAGATCGGCGACCATTTTATCCCTACGTTTTTAGCGTCCTGCAGAAAGACCAATTTGCCCTTCAGCCTCTGGTTCTGCTTGCTTACCGCGTCTTTCTCGGCCTTGAGTTCGCCTTTTCTCGCTTCATTTTCGACCAAGAGAACTTGCGCGTTCTGGATGGTTTTTTTTGCCGCGGCTATTTTAGTCTTGTAAACGCCCGCCGAGATCATCTGCCAAAAAGGGGCGGACACGAACATAACGACAACAAGGACTATCGCGCCTGAAAGCCCCGGCTTTAAGATGTATCTCTTCAAAAGCCTTTTATTAAAAGTTATCTTCCTCCTTTCGGGAGGAATAAGATTAATCCGTTTCATCTTGCGCCTTTCTTAACGCCAAGCCCGCGGCCACCGTGAATAGTGGGGCGGTTTCCTTCAGGTTTCCGATCACCCTTTCGGCGGAGTCGGGCACCTCTATCCTTTTGAACGGATTCGCGATCTCTATGCCCGAGACAAAATTATCCTGGTCCGAAACGAACTTATCCTGCAGAAACGGCACTAACCCGCCAAGTTTCGCCGGTCCTCCGCACAGAAAGATCTTATCGAACTTCACGATATTCAGCCCCGTCAGTTTATATGAGAAATATTTGAACGAATCCGTGATATCCGAAGTGAGATTTTCCAGCCCGGGGACAAGACCCTTGCTAGTATCGTCCGAAAGCCCCTTTTCGATCTTTAGCCTTTCGGCGACCTGGATATCCGTTGAATTCGCGTCAGCGATATATTTCGTCAGCGAATCGCCCGTGACGTAGATATTCCTCGAAAAAAGAAGTTCGTTGCTTACCATAACATTGAAGCTGGTCATTCCCGCGCCCAGGTCAAGGAACACGATAACATCCTGCGGGGCGAATTGATACGCGTGGTCAAGCGCGGCGGCGCACGCCAAGGGATTTATCTCGACGGCCTCGGGTTCCAACCCGCATAAAGCCAGCATGTCTATGTGTTCCTCAACGTCTTTCTTTAGAACCGCGACGGCCAGAAGCCTTATCTTTTGTTCCAGTGACGCAGGGATGTCCGGCAGCACTATATATTCCAACACAAAATCGTTGATGTTCTGCTCGAAGGATTGCCCTTGCGCTATTTCCCATTTCAAGGCCTTGGCTATCTCGTCTTCCGGCATGGGCGGGAGGTCCACTCTCTTTATGTGGGCTTTACTCGAGGGCATATGGGTCACCACCTCTTTCCCTATCCCGTAGCGGTCTATGAATTTTTTGATTTCGTCGCATAAAAGTTTTGTTCTTTCGCGGGGGCTCACGGCGCTTACGTTCCCGGGTAACGGCTGAAACCCGGCTTTTATCAGCTGGAGCTTCCCGTCGCGGTTAAGGCCGAGTTCCACGGCTTTTATCGCGCTTGTCCCGATATCCAGCCCGGCCGGATATATACGTTTGACAAACGCGTCAGACGCGTGAGGGGCCCTTTTCGCGAAGCGGCCTTCGCGCGCCTCTTTCTTCTCCTGGGCGGGACGCTGTGCCGGGCTCGAAGCGTTTGTCGCGGCGTTAAAAAGCGCGGACCGTTTGTCTTTTTTCACGTTTTTCCGGTCGTTGAAAATAGACCCCACGATATCGTTCTTTCGGGCGTCATCCCTCGTCTCGTCAACCACGGATCAGCTCCTTTAAGCCTGTTCTCGCGCTTTCAAATGATTCTATCCTTGAAACAACTTCATCGGCCAGGATTAAATGTTCTTTAGCGCCCCTTGAAGCCGGATCATGCAGATGTATGGGCTTGCTGTACATGGTAGCTTCCGCCATCTCGTGTCCGTTATGTATCACCGAATCGAATAACATATCTTTGAAATGGTCCCGGATCTGCCCGAGAATTTCGTAATTCGTTTTTACATACGGGTCAAAAAGCGTCGGAAGCACGCCCAGGATCTTTAGCTCTTTATTCAATCTTTCTTTGACAATATCGATCGTCGATAGAAGACCTTTCATCCCCTGCAGCGAATAAAAATGCACCTGGATGGGGATTAACACAAACTCCGCGGCGACCAAAGCGTTTATAGTTAAGAGGCTCAGGGTCGGCGCGCAATCTATGATCACGTAATCGTATTCTCTGCCGGAAGATATCATCTGTTCGACCGTAGCTTTCAGCACATTCTCGCGGCCCAAATGGTTGGCTATCTCAAGAGTCACGCCTGACAAAAGCTCATCCGCCGGGGCCACGTCAAGCCCGGTCACGACAGTGGGCCGCACAACAGCCGCGAGCTCTTCCCCGCGCGTGATACAGTCATAAATAGACCTGTCTACCGTTTCGATGTCTATCCCCAGCCCTAAGCTGGCGTTCCCCTGTGAATCAAGGTCCACAAGAAGCACCTTGTGCCCTTTCTGGGCAAGACATCCGCTCAGATTGACGGCTGTCGTCGTTTTTCCGCACCCACCCTTTTGGTTCGCCACGGCGATTATGTTCGGCCGTTTGCAGGGTTCTTCAAAAAAAGAGGTTCGGATAACATCCAGATCCGTTCTTCTGGAAAAGAACGGGAAACACCTCGTCCTGAGCCCTTTAAGCCTTTCTGATATTATTCCCATATTGTTCCCCTATTGTTTTTGTCGTATCCGAAAATATTTCGACATATACACCTATATTTTACCAGTTTCCAGTTCGTTCCGGATTGATTTAAGAGAATAATCCTTTGCCCTGAGCTCCTTTATCTTTTCGAGCCGCCACGCCACTTCTTCTTTATCATACAACCTCTTATTGTTCTGCCTTTCGGCCACGTTCAGTAGACCTATATTGGTGTAATGGCAAAGGGTTTGATAAGTTATCCCTAATTTATTCACAATTTCGAGAGAAGTGATGAGGCAATTCTTCCTAACATTTCTGCCCGTGGGGAGAATTTTAATATCTTCGGATATTTGAAAAGGCTCCGTGTTCATTCACGGCAAATATAGCATATACAATAGGTGTAGTCAAATCGCGCGAAAAGAAATATTTTGTAATAGTTCCGTCCTCTTGAGAATATTTGTAACGGTTCCGTCATCTGGCAAAGATTTGCGTCATTTCGGGTTGGTGGCCCGGCCCTAGCATGCTTCTCGCGGGGACGTTCCTTTTCCCCTGCGCGGAAAATTTCACTCGACATTTGGCCTCGCTCTCCCTCGCTTATGCCGCTCGGGATCCGTGCCCGCTTCGGCCTCATGACGCCCCGCTCAAAGCATCCCAGGTCCGCTTCAGAGTAACACCCTGGATCATATAACAAAATTGCATTCAAATGTAAGCTGCCTTGGGTATTCTGACAGGGCTTCACGAGTCTCGCAAGCTTGGTCTCTCCGAAGCCATAATATTTAGCCATAAGGATATGATTTGGCTATCAATTACCAAAACCATTTGTAATTTGGCGAAGGAGAGTTGCGAGACGAATGTAGAGGAAAATTTTTCGCGGGAAAAAATTTTACGTCCCTGGAGGAATACCCAAGACAGCTTACGTGGTGGTCTATCCAGCTATATAATTTGTTCCGTGGAGAGCTGAACTGTTACAATATTTTCGCATAATTAATTGTGATGCGCACGGACGGTATAAAGAGGAACTGGCCTGGCGTGTTTTTTTCGCGATTTTTCCAGCCTACCGACGAAAGCCGGTTAACGTACCAGAAAATTAAACAAATATCCTATGAGCATTATCCCCAGGGAGGTGACCCCAAAAAAAATAGCGACTAGCCGTAGCGTCATCACCTTTTTCAGCATCGTCGCTTCGGGCACGCTGAGCGCGGCCACGGCCATCACGAAAGCCAGGGCGGTCCCTACCGGCACGCCTTTCTGAAACAGTACAACCGCTATGGGGACTATGGTGGCGCAGTTCGCGTACATCGGAACGCCCAGGATCACGGCCATCGGCACGGCAAAGAACCCGGTCCTTTCCATGGCCGCGTGTACGGCCTCTTGGGGAACGTAATTCCGGATCGCGGCCCCTATCCCGACCGCTACAAATACCCAGACCCATAATTTTTTAACTATGGCGGCGGCTTCGTTTATCCCGCGTAAAAATCTTTCTTTTGTTTCCGAGTAACCTAGGCACCGGCAAAACGTCCCGTCCCCCGAAACAAGACCTTTTATCAAATACCGTTCAAGGTTCATCCTGCCAAGGATAACCCCGGCAAGAACCCCGAGAAAGATCCCGCTCAAAACATATAGCACTGTTATCTTTAACCCAAAAAACCCGAACATGAGAACAACGATGTATTTATTTATGAGCGGCGAGGTCACCAGGAACGAAAAAGTAACTCCCAGCGGAATGCCCGCTTCCAGAAACCCGACAAAAAGAGGGATCGAGGAACACGAACAGAACGGTGTCATAGCCCCAAACAGCGCGGCAAAAAAATTCCCCGCCGCGCCTTTTTTCCCAAGCCAATCTTTTACTTTCTCCTGCGGTAAATATGTCCTTAAAAATCCAATGGCCGAAACCATTAAAAATAATAGCAATATGATCTTCGTGAAATCGTATAGGATGAAATCAATGCCGGATACCAGTCTGGACCCGGGATCGAGTTTGAGGGCCGAATACAAGATCCATTCTATGCCGCGACTTAGCATATACTCCTGTTCGGAAAGAAGTTCCGCGCCTGGATAGAAACGTCGTCATCGCTGCCTGAGATAAACCGCACAGAGCAAAGAGGGTTCCCCCGGAAAAGCCCTTTTGAATGGTGCCGCGGGACGGAATTGAACCGCCGACACAAGGATTTTCAGTCCTCTGCTCTACCGGCTGAGCTACCGCGGCACCTGTCTACATCTATATTCTTTATGTCCTTTCGCCTGTAAAGCCACACGCCCTACCTCTGCCTTTGGACGCTGTGCAAGCATGGCCCCTCAAGAAGGCGGATAAAAAAGCTTTTTCGCCGGCTGGACAACTAAACTATCACATATCAATACTCGCGTCAACGGAAAATATATATCTTTGATATGTCATTTCTTCGACACAAAATGCCCGATTTTGGAGTTCAGTTCCTTCAGGTCCAGCGGTTTCTTCATAAACTCGTCAGGGTGGACTGGCCGGATCACCTCTTCCGGAGACGGTCTCCCGGTTATAATAAGGACCGGTATCTTCCGATATCGTTCATCGCTCTTAATAACGCTATAAAACTCCTTGCCGTCCATAACAGGCATCACCAGGTCTAAAAGTATTATATCGGGCTTCTGTTCCTCCATTTTCTTGAGCCCCTCTCCCCCATGCGCGGCGGTAAGCACATTATACCCGCAGTATACAAGCCATTCTTCCAGCATTTCAAGAAAGATCGGCTCGTCATCTATCACTAAAACCCTTTTAGCCATTTTCCCCTTTTCTCCATTGGAATAATATTGTCGCGGGACACCGCAAAAAGACAGACCCTTTTCTCTCGCCCCTATCTCCGAGGACCACTAAAAGTTGGACTTTACGCTCTTTTCCCGGGTTTATCCGCGAGGATCTCGTTGATAAGGCTATGCAATTCCTCTATTTCGAAAGGTTTTGTGATATATTTGAGCACTCCGTATCTTTTCGCGACAAGTCTTTCCACATCATCGTCAAGCACGGTAAGAAATATCTTGGGGATCTCCTTATATATACCTTTTTCCATAAAATCTTCAAGAATATTGAAACCGGATCTCCCGGGCATAAAAACGTCTATAAGCAATAGGGCGGGGTTGAATCGTGAAATATATTCTTCCGTCTTGGCCGGCTCTGAAAGAGTTTTCACGGCATAGCCTCTTGCCGTAAGTCTTTTCTCTAAAAGTTCAAGCAGGTCTTTGTCGTCATCTATTACAAGGATTGTCTTCTCCATGCGCCCCTTCTTTCCTCCCGGTTCCTCCCACAGGCCTTATTTAAATGGTCCCCTTCTGTATCTTGTCCAGATAAGCATCGGCTTCTTCTACGTCTTTAAATACCCGCACTCCGGGTAAAGCTTTTACGACTTCGAAAACTTTTTTGATCTGAGGCTGCAGGTTCGCCATAATATAGACACTGCCGTTTTTTTCAGCCATTTTCTTCGTTTTTATCAAGACCCCAAGCCCCATGCTGCTCAGATAAACGACCCCCTCCATATTCATCACGATAACCTTTATTCCCTCGCTTATGACCTCATCCATTTGTCTTTCAAAATCCCTGAAAGTATCGGAATCAATCGACCCGTTAGGCGAGATAACACATTTACCCGGTTGTTTATCTACGTTCACGACAAGCGGCACATTACACCTCATTTTATGGGGCCCCGCGGATATGGCCGCGGTACGAAGCCGAAGGATCAATAGATCCGCTTCCCCTTTTTCTTAATTGTAACTCCGGGCTTTGACATTTTCAAGCGGCGCTTCCGATAAAACTTTCCCGGCTGAATCCCTTATTACCAACACCGGGTATTGGCAATAAGCGCGGTCATTCCAACATTTCCGAGACTTCATCTACCTTTTTTTCAAGATTGTCGATTTTTTTCTCGACCTCGTCTATCCTTTTAACGGTTTTCTCTATTTTCCCGTCGATCTCCTCAAGCCGCCGTGAAACATATTGTTCTATGCTCTCAATGGTCATTACTTCCGCGACCTTGCTCACTTTTGTACCCTTCGGTACATTTATTTTTGACTTCCCGACATGAATTACCTCCATCCCCTGCGGGGGGACTTCGTCTTTCGGCCCATCCTGTCCATAGCTTCCCGCCGCGAGCAAAAATAAGACCACAGCGCTAAAGGTAAAGACCTTTTCCCTCATTATAAGCCCCTATCCCGTATCATTTTCCCGACACGGTCGATGAGGTCTTTCAGGACTACGGGTTTGGCGATAAAGAATCTGCCTCCAATAAATCCTTCCTTTTCACGCGTTTCTTCCGCGGTCACCGCGGCAGTCAGAAAAATAATAGGTATGTCCCCCGTATTCGGGTCGTTCTTTATTTGGTCCGCTACCCAGGTCCCGTCAAGGTCCGGCATCATGAGGTCGAGAAGAATAAGGTCGGGCAAGAACGTCCGGACGGACAAAAGCCCTTTTCGTCCGCTATTTTCCGTTTTTACTTCATACTCGTCTGTTTCCTCGAGAGTAGCCTTTACCAAGTCCGTAAAGCCCTTCTCGTCGTCTACAATAAGTATTCTTTTTTTCGGCATATTTCCCCGGCCAAACAAAGCTTTAGCGGGCTTATATTCCCGGTCCTTCTCCGGCGCGATCGAAATGTTCGCGCCACAAATTTCATTTGAGTTTATAGTTTACATCTAACAAAAGGATATGACAAGCCCTGTGCGCGGATTTGTTAATTTGTGGCGGCATATCGCGATACGCTCCTACGTCGGAGGATGTCGTCAAAAAAGAAGGGGAGAAAGAAACCCTGGCCTTAAACCAAAACGCTTCATTTCTTGAGATAGGCCTCGGAGGCATTCCGGAAATCAAGGATTTTATGGTTATTGTAAACGGTGAATTCCCTTTGATATTGAGATATTTCTTCTATTTCATTATCGAAAATCTTTTCAAATTCCGCGGCAGGCGATGTGAATTTTACACCTATATTGTAGATTTCGCCGCTTATCGGCCTTATGTACATTATCTCTGATTCCAAGCTGAACATACGCTTTTTAAGAAAAACTCGGACAGTCACCCTGTCCCCCGTATTTTTTGAATTCCCTCGTACAAAAAAAGATACGCCGCCCTTGCTGATATTTTCTATCTCGCAAGTGTCGACGCTCTCCTCTTCAGCCCACTCTAAAGGATAGGCTGCAGTATATCGTTCATGGGTTCGTCTTTCCATACTGAAAGAAGTATATCACATATATCCCAAAATGCCAAGTTAAAACATAAAAAAGCTATATATGCGCTTTTCGCGTCTTCCTTGTTTAGCGGGTGTCGATAGCAATGTGCATAATGGGTCGGCTTTCCGCGGAACAAATTGTATCGATAGATGGCCTGTTACACCGTGAGCTGTCTTGGGTATTCTTCCAGGGACGTAAAATTTTTTCCCTCGAAAAATTTTACTCTACACTCGCCTCCGAACTCTCCTCGCCTTGTTACAAATGGCTTTAGTAATGGGTAGCCCAACCATGTTCTTATGACTAAATGTTATGGTTTCGGAGAGGCCAAGCTTGCGAGGCTCATGAAGCCCTGTCAGAATACCCAAGACAGCTTACATTTGAATGCGATTTTGTTAGATGTCCCAGGGTGTCACTCTGAAGCGGACCTGGGATGCTTTGAGCGGGGCGTCATGAGGCCGAAGCGGGCACGGTTCCCGAGCGGTTTAAGCGAGGGAGAGCGAGGCCGAGTGTGCCTGAGCGAAATTTTCCGCGCAGGGGAAAATGAGCGTCCCCGCGAGAAGCATGACGGGTCCGCTCTTGCCAAGCCGAAATGGCGTAAATCTTTACCAAGGACTGAACTGTTACATTTTTTGCAATATCACCTGTTAGGAGGGCAACACCTACTTGCTTTTTGTTGACATAACAAAGAATTATTGTTACTATTATAAGCGCTTATATCATCCTGCGTTCAGAAAAAATGAAGATTTAAGGGGATGGAAGACGTGACGACTCGCAAATGCATATCCGGGAAATGGCAAAATGTTATCTCGATTGCCGTAGTGTGCCTGTTCCTTTTTAATTCATTTTCATTTGCCTTGCCCGAGTACCCGGGTGTTTCAAGAACAACGCTTTCTGCGCAATCCGTATTCAAACCTTTAATAGATGCCGGGATCAATTTTTCAGCGGAAATGGAATATGAAATAATCGCCGGGATGCGCCTTCTCTTGGCCGGCAAGACCCCTGCCGCGGTAAACGGCATTCTGATCGAATCGTATAAGGACAGCCGGGATACGCGCAAGATAGAATTCCTTGAAATAATAAAAAAAGGGGAAGATTCCGTCACCGCGAGGATCGGGTTGATCGGGTGGGAAGACGCCAGGTTCGAGATCGAGTATGCCGGCGCTGAATACCCTGTAAAAAATATAACCGCCAAAGATGAGACAAAAAAAACAAGGGAAACATCTAAAATAACGGTCCCGGTCTTTTACAATAAGAAAAAGGCAAAAGAAAGTGTCCTCGAGATAGAGTATGACCCCAAAGCCGATAACTATAGAGATATACGCTTGGATGGACGGCGCGAATATGTGGGAGAGATTTGTATCGGCAAGAAAGACTTTGTCGATATATTGTTTGAAGTCGGGGAGAACGCGGGCAACAGAAAGATTGTTGAAGAAATAGCGGATATTTTAGGGGCCCTTCCCGAAACTTTTATCCCACGAGAAGAGAAACTTTCCATCCTGGCGGAAATATTGCAAGTATCTTCTTCCGATCCCGCCCTAATAAGGTATCCGCAAATAGAACATGTAAAAGAAGTTGCCCAACAGTTCGCCCTGGAACTCAAGGAATATCAGGAAAACACGAAGATCCGGCGGCTGAAAGTAGGAGTTTTTGGGATAGGTCCGGGAGACGTGTTTTACCATCAATGGGTCTACGCTAAAGCTATCGGCGTTAACGCGGAATACATTTGTGTCGAAAAGTCAGGAGAAAAACTTGACGAGGCTAAAAAGATTTTCGGCCATTCGTCCGACTTTAAATTTATTGTCCAGGACCTTTTTAGCCTAAACCCGGAAGACCGGAAATGGGGAGGAAAGGGTTCTTTCGATTACGTCGACATGTTATCGGTCATGCACGAGATATACACTTACGGAGGGTTAGAGAAACGAGGCGAAACAACTTCCATTGAACACGAGAAAGGGATGGAAGCTGTTAAGGGACTCATGGCGAAAGCCGGGACGATGCTCCGTGACGGCGGACAGTTCATGATGTTTGACGGATATAAACCGGAAGGGGACGAAAACGCCGTAAATAGCGTTAAGTTGTCCGTGCAGGCGGAGGAAGCATTTAAATGCGCTGCCGAGAATTTTATCATACCGTTCAGCAGGGGCCGGGACGTTGAAAAATATAAACGGGGAGATAGGTACGAGCTGTCGAATTCCGATATCCTGGAATTTGCCGGGTTAATGAGATATTTGATCAGAAACGGGACATTTGAAGACCATCGAGGGACATATGAGCCCGGCAGGACGATGATAGAAGTTTTTAGGTACGCCACCAAAAGCGAAATGTCCGGGGCGTTGAAAAAAAACGGGTTTTATTTGAAAAGGTATGACGCGTATACCGTCTATGCCCGGCAACAATTATTCGAAAAACATATATTTGGGATGGATTGGGGCAAGGTTCCCAGGCAAAAATACAGGACACTTGCTGTTAAAGGAAAAACTAAAACCGATAAACCGATCGAAGTAGACCACCCGCCCGCTAAGCCTGTTCGTTATGGCAAAAGAGATAGGAAAGCAATATGTGACGGCGTACTGTCGGGCAGGGGCAGACTGGATGGGGAAATGTTGGAAAAAGAGCGGAGCTCCGGAGCCGACAGCAGTATTAAAGATGCGGTCTTTAAGGAAACGCCCCCGGTAAAACAGTTGACCTACGCTAACGTGTTCCGGGAAAACGATAGTATAGTTGTAACTAAGATCGATGAAAATCCGGAGTTAACAAAGATGCGGGATCTGGCGCGCGACGCGGACCGGATGACGGATGAATACGATCACGTAAACGCAGCCGCGCGATATCTCGAAGTCTTGGATGAATTTGAAAAATCCCCGGTCTTCGGGAACGTTTATATAACGGCCCTGATAGAACGAGTCGCGCGGCTGCTTCTTTCGGATATATTTGATGGAGGGGATAGAAACCGGCTGGAAAACGTAATAACTTCTCTTGAAATCGCGCCGGTCACGTTTGAAGATGCTTTAGAGCGGCTTAAAGACCCTTATAGTTTTGGGGAAGCGTATGTTCTTGAAAGGCGGCCCACAAAAGAGCAATTGCGCATATTGCCAAGCCTTGATTTCGAGGTTGTTATATATTTCACGGACGGAAAATGGAAGATGTATCGTCACGAACAAGTGATAGCAGCTGTTTCACGCGCGTATCTTCGTAATCTCAGGGAAAATGTAATGAAGGATGAAAAGTTCGCGGTCCACATACATAACCATCGTGAAGAAGGTTTTCCCGTGGCGACATGGGGGGATGTCGCGTTCGCGGAAAATAATCCAGCGGCGCTATACTTTATCGCGACAAAAGGTGGATTCGTGAGGTATGACCAGAGCCGGTATATGATAGCGGATGAACCCTTTGGGTCTTTTGCCTGGAGCGATATGACTCCGGCGGAGTTCCGGTCTTTTCTGGAAAAGGCCGAGAGAACAAAGGAAGATATCGGCGAAGGCCGGGATGATGAGAACAGTTTTAAGAAAGAAGCGAAGATCCTTAAAAACGGACATAGGGACGGGAAAGAGCTTCTTGTCGAAACTGCCGGGTATCTGAAAGGATATCCTGTAAATATCCACATCGACCTCAGCGTTATCCCAAGGAGGGGCCTCAAAAAGAAAGAATGGCGGAGCCAACAGGAAAAGAATATGGAGACGCTCGCGTATCTTATAGCCCGGCACGACACGTTCGGGATAGACGCGAGGTATATCCTTGAGCAGGATGCGGATGAACATTATAAGGATGACGCTTTAAAGATCTTGAAAGAAAAATTAACGGCTCTTGGAAGATTGCCGGGGGTCGATCCCGGGAAGCTCTTATCCCGCATTGACAAACCTCATTCCGGGGATAACGTAATAGATATAAACCTGAAGAATAAAGAAGCGGTCGAAAAAATGGACCATCTTGGAAGCAGGGAATACGTTATCGCTCTTAATGACGACACTGGCAGGGAGGCTGTGCCGGTGCCCAATTATACCGTGGCTTCGAACCTGGGTCTTGCCCTCGCGGCTTTAAGGATCGCTAAAGAGAAAGAAGGGCTGGATAAGAACGAATATTGTAGGACCAGAGAAAAGGTCCTTAAGACGTTCAAGTCGGTCTTTCTGCGGTATGGGATGATAAAGACGGAAGAGGATTTCATGATAGACGAACTTGAGATGATGGTGACCGGCAGTTCCGCCACGAGACTTTATTACGCGGTTTTATACGCGCTGCCGCCGATGGTAAAGGGAGCGGTAAAATTAATTGACCGGTGCCATGAGGAGCTTCAGCTTTTGCTGCAGTCCGCGTAATGTTAACCGGGTGATCAGCCAATCGACCAGCCGGATAACTGTGTAAGGGCCCCCTTATATTTTTCAGCTTCTTATGCTACAATGTCCCCTGACCGGGAGAGGATATGACCAAGAACGATTCGAATTTCATAAAAGAGATCATAGATAAGGATCTTGCCGAGGGGAAGAACTCCGGCCGGGTACACACGCGTTTCCCCCCGGAGCCTAACGGATACCTCCATATCGGCCACGCCAAATCGATCTGTCTTAATTTCGGGCTCGCCACCGAATATAAAGGGCTTTGTAACCTTCGCATGGATGACACGAATCCCGAAAAAGAGGAAGCCGAGTATGTCGAGTCCATCAAAGAGGATGTCAGGTGGCTCGGGTTCAGTTGGGACGACAGACTGTTTTACGCGTCGGATTATTTCGATAAGCTCTATGCTTACGCGGTGGAGCTTGTCAAAAAAGGGAAAGCGTACGTATGCGACCTTTCTGCCGATGAGATCCGCAATTACAGGGGAACGCTTACCGAACCCGGACGCGAAAGCCCATACAGGGAACGGCCTATCGATGAGAACCTGGGGCTTTTCGCAAAAATGAAAAATGGCGATTTCGCCGACGGTACGCGTGTCCTGCGCGCCAAGATTAATATGGCTTCACCGAACCTTACCATGCGGGATCCGGTCCTTTACCGGATAAAAAAGGCAAGCCATCACAGGACCGGGGATGAGTGGTGTATATACCCGATGTACGATTTCGCGCACTGCCTGTCGGATTCGATAGAAGGCATAACGCATTCGATCTGTACGCTTGAGTTTGAGAATAACCGTCCTCTTTATGACTGGATCCTGAACGAGCTTGGTATCCACCACCCTCAACAGATCGAATTCGCCAGGCTGAACCTGGGGCATACGGTGTTAAGCAAAAGAAAACTTCTTGAACTGGTCGAAGGCAAATATGTTTCGGGATGGGATGACCCCCGGATGCCCACCATCTCGGGGTTCAGGAGGCGGGGATATACTCCTTCGTCCATCAGGAATTTTTGCGAGAAGATCGGAGTGGCGAAATTCAACAGTATCGTGGATATAGTGGTGCTTGAGAACAGCTTGCGCGAGGAGCTCAACAAAAAAGCGCCAAGGGCCATGGCGGTGCTCAAGCCGCTTAAAGTCATTATCACCAATTACCCAGAGAACGGAGAAGAGATGCTGGAGGCGGTGAATAATCCCGAAGACCCGGCGATGGGGTCTCGTGAGGTACCATTTTCAAGGGAGCTATACATCGAACAGGACGATTTTCGGGAAGATCCGCCCAAAGACTTTTTCAGGTTAGCGCCCGGACGAGAAGTAAGGCTAAGGTACGCGTATTTTATAACCTGCGAAAAGGTGGTCAAAGACGAGAGAACGGGTGGGGTAAAAGAGCTTCACGCCAAATATGATCCCGCGACGCGCGGAGGGAACGCCCCCGACGGCCGTAAAGTAAAGGGGACGCTCCATTGGGTCTCGGCGAAACATGCACGGAAGATCGAAGCGCGTCTATATGAACATCTTTTTATAAAGCGCGAGGCCGGAGAGGCCGAAGAAGGGAAAGATTATAAATCCAATCTAAACCCGAGGTCTCTAGAGGTACTTAATGAATGTTTTGTCGAGCCCGGCATCCCATGCGACGCCCCGGGCAGGCTCTATCAGTTCGAGCGGTTGGGGTATTTTTGTACGGACAAAGATTCTACTCCCGGGAAACCGGTGTTCAATAGGACCGTCGCTTTAAAAGACTCCTGGGCAAAGAGCGAAAAACCCGCCAGAAAAACCCCCTGATTCCCTTATGCGTTCTGCTCGCGCGAAACTCCGTTTCAGCGTAAACATTTTGGCAGACCTCGGGCTTCCGCTCGGGGATTCTAAAGTTGATTGTAAATAGTGCCAAAGAGAGTTACAATAAAAGTAAGTAGTGAAAAGAACAGGGAAGGGGGGCCTTAAGATGGGAAAGATTTTTAAACGGTCTCTATTATTTTCCGCTGCTTTTGCCGCCATGGTCCAATCACAAGCTTCGGGTGAGGAAATATTTTTGCCGTTCGGCATAAACACGCTAATGGGGCACCCGGATATAATTCTCGGAGATAGAGAAAAAAAGGCCGCGCCAGAGTCGGAAAAACTTTCCGATATTATCGCGTTCGAACTCCTGGGCCCCTTGGATAAAGCTGATATCGACGTGAATAGAGAAGCCGAGAAGTGCGTGTAGCGTAGTTCCTCTCCGGGTTCGTTTGTTCTCTAGTTCTTGATTTAACTGGTTCAACCAATGAGGTAGCTAACCAGCGAACCGCCAAACCAACCTATTCGTGTGATCCTTCCGGTGTTACTAATTTTATCGCGTTATGAAAACACTCGCGCGCCATATCGAAATAACCCTGGTAGGCGTATGCCTTGCCTAAGTTGTCGAAGGCCTCGGCGTGTTTAGGGGCGAGCTGTATCGCCCGCAGGAAGGATTCCACGGCCTCCGTGAAATTCCCGCGGAAGAGATAAGCCTTGCCGATGTCCATATGCGCGTCAACATGGTTTGGGTTCAAAGAGAGTATCTTGCGGTAGCATTCTATGGCCTTTGTGTAGTCCCTTTTGTCGAGATAAGTGATGCCCAGGTTGATATAGGCCTCAATGTGGGCGGGGTTTATAGCAATTAATTTCATGAAAAATTCCACGGCCTTATCGTAATCGCCGCAACTCGCATAGGCCTTGCCGAGATTGTTGCACGCCCCGGAATGCTTGGGGTTCAGTTCCAGCACGTGGCGGAAGCACTGGATGGCCTGGTCATAATCGCCGCGGCTGCTGAATATTATCCCGAGGTTATCGTACGCGTCAGCGTAATACGGGTTTATCTGTATCACTTTTTTGAAACAATTGATAACGTTGTCATAATCGCCGAGCTGGGCGTATGTGAGGCCGAGATAATCATAGGCGTCGGAATGGGTCGGGTTAAGGGCGATGACCGCCTTGAACTCTTCTATGGCTTTATCAAAACGACCCGTTTCGGCGTACGTTAAGCCTAGATTTATGTGGGAATCGGCGTGTTCCGGATTGAGTTCGGTCGCTTTTATCAAAGTCTCAAGGGCTTCTTCATTCATGCCCAAACGGCCGTATAGGACCCCGAGCATAAAGTGTGAACGGCCATGGTTAGGATTGAGGCGTATGGTTTTTTTTAGATTCAGAACAGCTTCTTCATAAAGGCCTGTTTTTTCCTGGGCTATGCCGAGATAATAATGCGCGCCGGCATGATTAGGGTTAAGCCTTATCGCTTCCTCAAAATATCCGATAGCTTTTTTATAATTCCCCTGGAAAGAATATGATACCCCGAGATTGTTGTAGGTATCGGCGTTCTTTGGATTGTATCCGATGGCTTTCAGGAAGCAATCGACGGCCCGGTCATAATTGCCCTGGTTGTCGTAGGTTATGCCCATGGTCGTGTATTCTATCCCGATGTTATAATACGCCCCGGTGTCTTCCGGGTCGAGATGTATTATTGTCTGAAAACATTCCAAAGTCTTGTCATAATTCCCCTGGCTGCCGTACGCCACACCGAGGTTATTATAGGCGTTAGTGTGATTTGGGTTAAGCTGGATGACCTTTTGGAAACTTTCCCTTATTTTATCGGACCTTCCGTGTTTTTGGTATATCCGGCGCAGATTGTTAAGAGAGCCGGGCTCATTTGGAAGGGATTTAAGCGCGTCGGCAAAACAGCTTTTTGCCTTTTCAAAATCGCCTTTTGACGCCAGGCTTAACCCCTCCGAGATGTTACGAGAATCCGACAAGAGCGGGTTAAATTCGACGGCTTTCTCGTAATTGGCCCGGGCTTTTTCCCAATCCCCCTCGATGCCGTAGATGATTGATATTCTATAATAAGAACTCGCGTGGATAGGATCTTTTGTGACCGCCTTTTCGTAGCTTTTAAGGGCGGAGTCGAGATCGTCCTGTTTCGCGAAGATCATTCCTATATCCGAGTACGCGTCGGCGTCATTAGGGTCTATTTCAAGGGTCCGAGAGAGTAGCGGCGCGGCCTTTTCATAATCACCCGCGATGCAAGCGAGTAGTCCCGCGTGATAATGGGCGCCCACATGGTAGGGGTTTATACTGATGGCTTTTTGATAAGAGGCGAGGGCTTTATCAAATCTTTCTTCCTTTTCGAAAGAAGTGCCGAGATAATAATATGCCCCGGCGTTATTAGGGTTAATCTCAACAGCCTTCGAAAAACACTTTATGGCCTCTTGCAGGTTGCCTTCTCTATCGTAGGCTACGCCAAGGTCGTAATAAGCCCCGGCGTAGTTGGCGTCAAGCGCGATGGCATTTTTGAAACACGCGATCGAATCCGGGAAATTCCCCTGTTCGGAATAAGTTGTGCCGAGGTTGTAAAAAGCATCCGCGAAATTCGGGTTAAGACGTATTGCGTCCTTGAAGTATTTTATCGCGTTTAAGTAGTCGCCTTTTATCCGGTAAGTCGTGCCTAGGTTATAATATGCCCCGGCATGATGGGGGTCTATTTCGGTAGCCTTCTTGTAGTACTCTATCGCTTTTTCAAAATTGCCACAGTCATCGTTCACGCGGCCCAGGTTGTCATATGCCCCGGCGTTGTACGGGTTTAGCTCGAGGGCTTTTGAATAGCATTTTATGGCGTTATCATAATCGCCGCGAATATTGTATATTACGCCGAGGTTATTATATGCCCCGGCGTATGTCGGGTTCACCCTGACGGCTTTTTCGTAGCGGGAGACAGCTTTGGCGTATTCACCTTTATTTTCGTGGGCCATGCCGAGCATGAAATACGCGTCCGCGTGCACGGGGTTAAGCTGAACGACCGATTCCAGGCAGTCCAGCGCCTTATCATATTGCCCTTTTTCAAAGTATGCGAAACCGAGGGTGAAAACAATAATATCATCATTAGGGTTGTATTTCAGGGCCTTTTCATAGCATTTAAAGGCGTTCTCATAATCGCCTTTTTTTGAAAAGACTATACCGAGGTTGTAATGCGTATGCGCGTTCGATGGGTCGAGCTCGACGGCTTTTTTTAAACACTCGATAGCGTTATCATAATCGCTTATGCTGTCGTAAGTTACCCCGAGGTTGAGATGATAATGCGGATTGGACGGTTTTAATTCGATCGCTTTCTTGAACGACGCTATAGACCTTTTATAATCGCCCTGTTCCGAATAAGTTATCCCCATGCGGAAATATGTACGACTGTCCGAGGGGGCGACTTCCAGTATCTTCTGGTAACATTCAAGGGCGCTGTCGTATTCGCCGCGGTCAGTGTAATTCTGAGCTGTAGCATGCAGGCGTTTTAGATCGATTTGTTCTTTTTCCATATTTGGTCCATGAATATTACATAGAAAACCATACGGACTTTTGCCGTAATAGAATTGACGAAAAAGCCGTTACGTTTAACCTAATTATATATCATGTTCGGTTAAAGTGAACCATAATTTCGAAGGTTTGTCAAAAAATAGGCGCAAAAAATATGGCCGGGCATGGGCGATTAACCGGTTCACCAGTTTGCAGGTTTACCGGTTAACCGGTCAGCCGGTTGGCCAGTTGTCGGCGCATAGCGGATAATATTTAGCGTCTGCCTACCGGGAGGCAGACGCTATGCAGCCAAATAACTATCGAACAAGAGAACTATCGAACTGTAGGGGTTCTGATGTTTGGTTATTGATTATCATTTTATTGGTATGACAGGAAACGTTTCGCGTTGTGCTCCACGCGCTACGCATGTTCTATCCGCTATGCGCGAAACGCTATACGCTGTAAATGTAATAATTCAGTTGTCCGCGGGAAGGATGCTTTTTGCGCTTCCCGCGGTCTATTTATTATTTTTGTTCTTCAGGCGTAGCTTAGCGGGGAAGCTTAAAT
>CAZOMD010000002.1:0-17875 GCA_964580895.1 uncultured Planctomycetia bacterium
TTAATTCGCACTTATGATTTACTCACACTAACGTGTTCGTAAATCATGTGCTCATTAAGGAGATTTATGGCGGGGAAGAAAAAGATAATCATACTTTACTCGACGGCCGGGATGGGTCATAAAAAAGCGGCGCTCGCGATCTATAAAGTTTTTTCCAGCTATAAGGAAGAAGTCGACGTCAAGGTGATAGATGTGCTCGATTATGCCACTAGACTTTATAAATACCTGTATCTTAACTTTTATGTCTTTCTTATGTCTAGGGGGAAATGGTTATGGGGGAAGATGTATTATATTTCGAACAATATGTATGTCGACCGTTTGACGAGAAAAACTCGCGAAAAACTGGATTATAAAGGCGTTTCGATAGCGGATTTCTTGTTAAAGGAAGATCCGGACGCCATTATAGCGACGCATTTCCTTCTTCCGAGCATCGCCGGCATCCTTAAGGTGCGGAGAGGTCTTAAGTCTAGGCTGTACACGGTCATCACTGATTACGGACCGCATGCTTATTGGCTTTCCAGGCATATATCCAGATTTTTCGTCGGTTCGGAGTCGGTTCTCAAGGAGACGGTGCTTATGGGGGTCCCTCCCGACAAGATAAACGTTACGGGTATCCCGACGACCGAGGAATTCAGGAAAGATTTTGATCTGGATGAGGTAAGGGAGACGCACGGTATAATGAAAGGGAAGAAGACCGTTTTTATCATGAGCGGAGGGTTTGGTGTCGGTCCTATCGAAAAAATGCTGGTCCTTTTGAATTCCTCCGAAGCGGACAAGCAGGTAATAGTGGTATGCGGTCATAACAAGAAAGCGTATGACGATATCAAGGCGCTCCGCGCGAGGCTCAAGTATCCCGTTATCCTTTTTGGTTTTACGGACAAGGTCGCCGAGCTTATGGCTGTTTCCGATCTTATGATCACAAAGGCCGGAGGGATAAGCGTTACCGAGGCGATGAATTCCCGGCTTCCCATGGTGCTTTTCGGTTCGGTACCGGGGCAGGAGACCTGGAATGAGATTTTTCTGACCGGGAAAAAGGCGGCGGTTAAGGCGGAAAAGATCGAAGATATCCCGCGTTTCGTGGACGAGGTTTTGCTTTTGGAGGACCGCCGGAAGGTTATGAAAGATTCTATCGAAAAGATACGCAGGCCTTTCGCCGCTGAAAAGATCGTCGAGATAGTCATGAACGATATAAGCAAGTAATTGTCGATATGACAAGAAGGTATCTACCATGAGAACGAAAGATGATAAAATGCGGGGTGTCGAGAATACGATAAAAAGGCTTATCGAGTCTGAAAAACTTGCCGGGGTCGACGAGCTAATCGTTAAGCGAAAAGGCGCGATAAAAGTGAAAAGCGCCTCTCTATCGGAACTAAGGGAAAAAGTGGCGCCTTGCCTCAGGTGTTCTCTTTCTTCCACCAGGACAAAGGTTGTTTTCGGAGAGGGGGACCCGAAAGCCGCGCTCATGTTTATAGGCGAAGCGCCTGGGCATGACGAAGATATCCAGGGAAAGCCTTTTGTCGGGCGTGCCGGACAGCTTCTTACGAAGATAATCGAATCCATAGGTCTTAAAAGGGAAAATGTCTATATTGCCAATATACTGAAATGCAGGCCCCCGGACAACCGAAACCCTCTGCCCGACGAGATAGCCGTATGTTCTCCGTATTTATTGGAACAAATAGCGATAATAAAACCGAAGGTCATCTGCGCGTTAGGCAAGTTCGCCGCCCAGACCCTTCTTGGCACAGAAACGCCAATAAGCAAATTGCGCGGTACTTTTCATGATTACAACGGCATAAAACTGATACCGACTTACCATCCGGCGTACCTTTTGCGGAACCCGGAAAGCAAGAAAGACGTCTGGGAGGACATGAAAAAGATAGCGAAGGAGTTGGGGTTGGAGGTTCCGGGGAAACGAAGTTAACCAGTTGCCGGTTCGCCGGTCAGCCGGTTCCGTGGGACGTGGGACGAAGTCGGTTAGCCAGTTAGCCGGTTGGCCAGTTTGCCGGTTCGATTGTTAAGAGTCAAAGATTCCCAGCCAGAGGCTGGTCAGCCTTAGGCTGAAGAGATTCAAAGAGTCAGAGCCGGGAAGTTCCGTGGGATGTGGGACAGTTAGGCGTAGGGGTTCAAAATATTGAACCCCTACTATAACTTTTTAACCGTGCGCTGTGCTCTCTGCGCTATGCGATGAACCATTAAACTATTAAACTGTTCTATACGCTGAACGCTACCCGCTACACGCTAATATGTCACAATACGTCGAAGTGATAACGAGTCTACCTATCGACCGCGCCTTTCAGTATAAGGTGACGGGCAGGGAAACCTATCCTCCCGAAATAGGCAAGCGCGCGCATATTTCTTTCGGGAGCACCAAGCGTATCGGGTATATCGTTAAATTGGAATCGGAATCTCAGGTTGAAGACCCCAAACCGCTTATCGACGTAATAGACAAAGAACCTATATTTACCGCGGAGATGATAGAACTCGCGGGATGGATCAGGGACAATTATTTCTGCTCGTGGGGCGAGGCGCTCGAAGCCATGATACCGGGAGCGCTTAAGCACGGGAAAGTGTCGATGACCACCCGTGTCGAAGATGAAAAAATGGTTTATGAACCCACATCTCCGCACGTGCCCAACCCGGAACAAAAGGATGTCATCGACAGCATCGAAAAGTGTCTTGATAGGGAGGCGCATCAGGTATTCCTTCTGCATGGGATAACCGGCAGCGGGAAGACCGAAATATATCTCCAAACGATGGAGACCGTTCTAAAGAAAGGAAAAACGGGGATCATGCTGGTCCCGGAGATATCCCTTACCCCGCAGACGGTCGAACGGTTCATGTCGAGGTTCGGCGAGACAGTGGCAGTTTTTCATTCTAAGATGCTCCAGAGCGTAAAGTTCAGCGAATGGAAACGGATAAATGAGGGGAAGGCCCGTATCGTCGTAGGACCGCGGTCCGCGGTCTTCAGCCCTCTTAAGAACCTCGGGGTAATAGTGGTGGACGAGGAGCACGAGCCCAGTTATAAACAGGATGACGTCCCGCGTTATCATGCCCGCGAAGTCGCGATAGAGAGAGCGCGTCGGGCAGGCGCGCCTGTTATCCTCGGGAGCGCGACGCCTTCCTTGGAATCGTATTTCAAGGCCATTAACGGTGCCTACCGCCTCGTGGAACTTACGCAGAGGATAAAGGAAAAAGAGCTTCCCAAGGTAAAACTTGTCGATATGCGCATGGAGTTCGATACAAGGACGGGAAAGAAGGTCATATCCAGGGTGCTCGAAGAGGCGTTGAAAAAGGACATAGCGAAGAAACAACAGGCGCTCATTTTTTTGAATAGGCGCGGTTTTTCGACGTTCGTGATCTGCGGCAAATGCGGGGATGTTCTGAAATGCCGCAAATGCGATTCCCCGATGGTCTACCACCAAGATAAAAAGGCGCTTGTATGCCATTACTGCAATAACAGATTGTCTCCGCCGAAGACGTGCCGTTTGTGCGGGGAGGGCGAGCTTTTATATAAAGGTACGGGAACGGAAAAGGTGGAATCGGAACTGAAAGCGGCTATCCCGGGGGCGCGCATATCGAGGATGGATTCAGATTCCATGTCCAAAAGAGGCTCGCACGGCGCCGTTCTTAGGGATTTCAAGGAACATAAAATCGACATAATCGTTGGGACGCAGATGATAGCCAAAGGGCTGGATTTCCCTAAAGTTACTCAGGTAGGCGTTATTTCGGCGGACGCAAACCTAAATTTGCCGGATTTCCGTTCAGGAGAACGCACGTTCAATCTTATCACACAGGTCGCCGGAAGGGCGGGGCGCGGAGATCTGGGCGGCGAGGTCATAGTTCAGACCTTTACGCCCGAACATTTCGCCGTTAACCTTGCCGCGAAGCACGATTATCACGGGTTCTATCTTCGGGAGATAGAATCGAGGAGACAGCTTCTTTTTCCGCCTTTTGTGAACCTTGTGAAGATAACGCTGAGAGGCAGGAAAGAGGAGAACGTTATTAAGAGCGCGGAACGGCTTATCGAGACATTGCGAAAACGGATACCGGACGAGAAGATGGTGGGACCGGCTCCCGCGCCGATGACGAAATTGAGGGGTTATTATCGCTGGAACATACTGATAAAGGGAAAAGACCGGACGGAACTTGTCTCCAGCCTCAGAAAAGCGATTAAGGGGTTCCGAAAAGGCACTGGTATATTCTTGGCGGTGGATGTGGATCCGATGTCGTTATAGCGTATAGCGGGTAGCGGATAGGGTATAGAACAGTTTAATGGTTCAATAGTTTGCTGGTTTGCCGGTTCAGTAGTCCCGTGGGACGTGGGATGTAGGACGTGGAACGTAACAGGTTAGCCGGTTTGCCAGTTAACCGGTCGGCCAGTTTGGTTGTGAAGAGTCAAAGAGTTCCGTAGGATGCGGGACGAAGGAACAGTCAAAAAGTCCAAAAGTCAAAAGGTCTAAAAGTCCAAAGCGGACATTTTGACCTTCGACCTTTTGACTTTTTGACTGAACGCTATGCGTCATGCTCTACGCAATCGAACTATACGCTATTCGCTACACGCTAAGCGCTATATCACGCTAGAACGGAGTGCGACTTATGAAAATAATCTTTTTCGGCACCGGCACGTTCGGGATACCGTCTCTTCGAAAGCTGTTGCATGGCGGTCATGAGCTTATAACTGTCGTTACGCAGCCTGACAGTAAAAAGGGACGGGGGTATAACTCGGAACCGACGCCTGTCAAGGCTTTCCTCGAGCAGGTCGCGCCGGGCGTGGCCGTGATACAGCCAGATGACCCTAATAAAAAAGACGTAATATCTTTTCTCGAAGATAAGGGCGCTGATATTTTTGTCGTGGTGGATTATGGAAGGTTGCTCAAAAGGGAATTATTGGCCGTGCCGAAAAAATATTGCGTGAATCTTCATCCTTCGCTTCTTCCGAAGTACCGCGGGGCTTCGCCGATAAACCAGGCGATACTCGGCGGGGATGCCCAGGCAGGCAATACCCTGATAAAAATGGACGAGAAGATGGATGCCGGTGACGTGATCGCGCAGGAAAGCGTCTTGATAAAAGAAGGGGAATCCGCCATATCGCTGCATGAACGCCTTTCGGCGAAAGGCGCGGAACTATTGGCCAAAACACTGGATGACATAAAGGCCGGAAGGGAAAGGTTTATCGCGCAGGACGAGTCTCTCGCGAGTTACGCTCCAAGGCTCAAAAAGACCGACGGCAAGATAGACTGGTCACTTTCTTCGGAGGAGGTCTTGCGCAGGGTACGCGCTATGCAGCCGTGGCCCGGCGCGTTCACGACGGTTAACGGCCGGAATATAAAGGTAATTAAAGCCAAAAAGGCCGCGTGGGACGACGCGGGAGGGGCTCTACCCGGTACGGTCGTGGATACGCGGATGTTCACCATAAAGACGGGTGACGGCTATATCCAGGCCGAGATGGTCCAGCCGGCAGGAAAAAAAGAAATGACGGCCGTGGCGTTTACAAGAGGCGCGAGGCTCGGGGAAGGCCTTATCTTAGAATAGAGTTAAACGGCTGGGATAGCCGAAGGTATCGGGATATGAACGCTTGCAGGATATGCGGCAATGGTAACGGCAACAATCGGTTCAAGGCCTACGAGATGATGTACGGATGGGGAGATGAGTTCGATTATTTCGAATGTTCCTCCTGCGGATGTATCCAGATAGCCGATATCCCGAAAGACATTTCAAGGTTTTACCCCGCGGATTATTATTCCCTGGCTAAGGAGAAAGTAAGACCCGCCGGAAAGATTAAGTCCTTTATCAAAAGAGAGAGGTCGAAGCGCTTTCTTCTAGACGGGAAAAATGTCATCGGGCGGTTTATCGCCGCGATCTATCCGCCGCCGGATATTTTAACGCTGCTGAAAAAAGCCGGCGCGTGTCTTGATTCAAAGATACTCGACGTTGGGTGCGGGTCGGGAAAGTTGCTGCTCAAATTAAGAAAAGAAGGGTTTACCTCTCTGACCGGGCTGGACACCAATCTTGCGGAAAACATCGATTATGATAATGGCGTAAAGTTGTACAAAGGCGAGATCGGCACGGTGCCGGGGAGTTTTGATATCGTAATGATGCATCATGTCCTCGAGCATATAGCCGACCCGGTCAAGGCCCTCCGGGAGATACACGGCAAGTTAGCCGCGCGAGGGCGTCTCATCGTTCGTATGCCTGTTGCCGGCACTTACGCCTGGAGGAAATACGGTAAGGATTGGGTCCAATTTGACCCGCCTCGACATGTTATCATACATACCGAAAAAAGCATGAAGCTCATCGCGGATAAAACGGGTTTTGCTATCAGAGAGATCGAGTATGATTCCGGGGACTTTCAGTTTTGGGGAAGCGAAAAGATCAAGCGGGGCCTCGCGCTTAAGGCCCAGGTGCCCGGGAGCCTCGCCGAAGAGATCTTCTCCGAGGAAAAAATGGGATCGTACAGGGAAAAAGCCGCCGAACTTAACAAGGAACATGACGGCGATTCCGCCGTATTTATACTTAAAAAAGCCGGTATATAAAGTTCGTATTTTATTGATGTCCGTGAGAACGACCATATTTCAATGCCGGGTATTGCTGTCAGCAATACCCGGCATTGAATCGGTGTAATAACCAATTTTTTAAAAAAGATGTTGAATGATAAAGGAGATATGTATATAATACTCATTCAATTTGCTATGTTCTTCCAAGGTCTGTCTTTTTAGAGCTTTAAAATTAGGGATACGTTTAATCTGAAGCTAAGTAGTATTCAGAGGAGAACAGGTTAATTCTTAAAATAGGAGGAGAGATGGCTATTAAGGTTGGTATCAACGGGTTCGGAAGAATAGGGAGAATGGTTTTTAGGGTGATATGCGAAAGAAGCGATTTTGAAGTCGTGGCGATCAATGACCTTACCGATGCGGCGACCTTGGCGCATCTTTTGAAGTATGACTCCACTCATGGACGGTTCAAAGGGACCGTTAAGGTCGACGGAAGTTCGCTTGTTATCAACGGCAAAAAAATAGATGTTCTGTGCGTAAAAAATCCGGCGGAACTTCCCTGGAAAAGTAAAGGCGTTGAGGTAGTGGTCGAATCGACCGGGGTTTTCGTCGAAAAGGCTAAAATAGCCCTGCATCTCGATGCCGGAGCAAAAAAGGTTGTACTAACCGTCCCCGCGAAAGACGAAATAGACAACATGATAGTACTGGGCGTTAACGACAACGCTTTGCGTCCGACGGATAAAATAGTGTCCAACGCGTCATGCACTACCAACTGTCTTGCCCCTATGGTAAAAGTGCTTCACGAGAATTTTGGCGTAAAAAGGGGCCTCATGACCACGGTGCACGCTTACACGAACGATCAGGTAATACTCGACTTCGCGCACAAAGATCTCCGAAGGGCGCGCGGCGGGGCCGATAACATCATACCCACGACTACAGGCGCGGCCAAAGCCGTTGGCAAGATCATACCTGAACTTAAAGGGAAACTTAACGGGATGGCGATGCGCGTTCCGGTCAAGGACGGTTCGGTAGTGGACTTTGTGGCGGAGCTGGGGAAGAGCGCCACGGCCGAAGAGATCAACGCCGCGATGAAGAAAGCCGCCGAAGGAAATCTTAAAGGTATACTTGAATACACTGAAGACCCGATCGTGTCGATGGATATAGTCGGTAATCCGGCTTCGTGCATCTTCGACGCGAAGTTAACGATGGTGATGGAAGGCAACTTCGTCAAAGTTATCGGCTGGTACGACAATGAATGGGGATATTCGAACAGGGTCGTGGACCTTATCAAACTTCTCGCGAAGTAGTTTTTGACGATAGGTAGATATATTTCAAAAACAAAGGGATGTTTCTATCTGAGGGGAGGATCCCGATGAAGAAAACACTGAAAGACGTGAACGTGCGGGGGAAAAGAGTGCTCATGAGGGCGGACTTCAATGTCCCTCTCGATGAAAGCCTGCGCATAACCGATGACTCGAGGATAGTAGCCGCTCTTCCGTCTATTAAATATGTTCTCGAGAACGGCGGGAAGCTGGTCCTGATGAGCCATTTAGGAAGGCCTAAGGGCGAGATAAAGAACGAGTTTAAGCTCGATCCCGTGGCCGGAAGGCTTTCTGAGCTCTTGGGCAAAAAAGTCAAAAAGATGAATGATTGCGTGGGTGGCGAAGTAAAGGCGGCTTGTATCGGTATGGGGGAGGGGAATATCATCCTCCTTGAGAATCTCCGGTTCCACAAAGAAGAGACCAAGAACGAACCGGCTTTCGCGAAAGAACTCGCTTCGCTTGGCGAGATATTCGTGGAGGACGCTTTTGGGACTTGTCATAGGGCGCATGCCTCCACGGCCGGGGTTACCGAATATTTGCCCAGCGTGGCGGGCTTTCTTGTGCAGAAAGAGATCGAATATTTCGAGAAAGTCACGAAAAATCCGGAAAAACCGTTCTGCCTGATCCTGGGCGGGGCGAAAGTAGCCGATAAGATACCGGTCATTGAGAATATGCTGGGGAAGATCGATTATCTTCTTATCGGCGGCGCGATGGCCTACACTTTTCTGAAATCTAGGCTCAAAGGGATAGGTTCATCCCGGGTCGAAGAGGATATGCTCGGAACGGTCGCCAAGATCTTTGACGAAGCCAGGAGTAAGAACGTAAGCATATTCCTACCGAAAGACCATGTCGTCGCGACCGAAATAAACGCGAAGGCAAAGACCAAGATCGTAAAGGAACATATTCCCGACGGTTGGATAGGGCTTGATATAGGTCCGGAAACGATAGAGTGTTACGCTTCGGTGATAAAAGAGTCGAAGACTATCGTCTGGAACGGGCCGTTGGGTCTTTTTGAGATGAAACCTTTCGCGAAAGGTACGACCGAGATCGCGAAGGTACTTGCCAAGTTAAAGGCGACGACGGTCATTGGCGGAGGGGATACGGCCGCGGCTATCAATCAACTTAAGCTTGGCGGGAAGATGTCGCATATGTCTACTGGGGGAGGAGCGTCCCTCGAATATCTCGAAGGGAAAGAGCTCCCGGGTGTCGCCGCGCTGAATGACAAGTAGTTTGTCGGTTGCCGGTTTGCCGGTTAACCAGTTCCGTGGGATGTGGAACGTGTGTAGGGGCGAACCTATGTGTTCGCCCTCTAAAAAAGTCAAAATTTAAAAATTAAAAGGTGAAAATGAGAAAACCGATAATTGCCGGCAACTGGAAGATGTACAAAGACATAAACGAGGCTATAGAACTTACAAACGAGATCATGCGTTCCGTTTTTGACATAGAGAACGTCAAGGTCGTTGTCTGCCCTCCGTTCACTAATCTTTCAGAAGTCGGGGAGATGCTTACCGAAAGCAACGTGGCGCTTGGGGCTCAGAATTGTTACTGGGAAACGGAAGGCGCGTATACGGGCGAAATCTCCATACCTATGCTTAAAAGCGTGGGATGCCGGTATGTCATTATCGGTCATTCGGAAAGAAGAAAATATTTTGGTGAGACCGAGGAGACAGTCAATCGCAGACTAAAAGCCGTCATAGACGGGGGGCTGGTCCCGATAATGTGTGTCGGTGAAACCCTTGAGGAAAGAGAAAAAGGAAAAACGTTCGAAGTTGTTAAACGCCAGGTCACCGGCGGGCTTAAAGGGTTTGACGAAAACTTTCTGAAAGATCTGATCATAGCTTATGAACCCGTGTGGGCGATCGGGACAGGGAAGAACGCTACTCCCGGCGAGGCCCAAGAAGTTCACGCGAGGATACGTGATCTATTGTCAACGTTATATTCGGCGACGTTCTCGGAAAGAGTCCCCATCCTTTACGGCGGGAGCGTTAAACCCGATAATATCACCGAGATAATGATAGGGAAGGACGTTGACGGGGGCCTTATAGGCGGGGCAAGCTTGAAATCCGCCAGTTTTGTTGATATAATCAAATCTACTTCAAAACTCTATTCGGAAAAGAAGGTGTAACAATCATGTTTGCGTTTCTTATTGTAGTCCATATCGTTGTGTGTATCATATTGATAGCCGTTATTCTTCTCCAGGCCGGTAAAGGTGCCGGGTTGACCGAAGCCTTTGGCGGTGGAGAAACGATACAACAGGTCCTGGGAACGCAGGCGCCCGTTGTCCTCAAAAAAGCCACAGCCGTTAGCGCCATACTCTTTCTTGTGACCTCGCTTCTTTTGGGCATGGTAACGGCAATGACCGGTAAGTCTCTTATGCTTAAACAGATGCAGACCGCGCCCATATTACCCGAGGAAGTTGAAGAGGGTACGCCCATAGAGCAAGGCGCCGAGGATATTTTGCCGGAAAAAAGTGCTGAGGTTCCTTCTGAAAACGCTGTCCAGGCGACCCAAGGGGCCGCGGAGGGGCAAGCTGCCGCGGGTACCGGGGAAACGGTTGAAAATGTCGCTCCACCCGCCGCTCCGGCGGAAAATGTCCCGGTCGGGACTCAGGAACTACCGAAAAGTCAGTAACAGTTTTTCCGCCCTTTTCTGGATAAGCGCGTCAAGGCCATGAACCGATCATATTTTCTCAGAAAATTCTCTCTGATCGTTCTCTTTTTGTTTTTTCCAATCGTATCTATTTCTTTACACGGGATTGCCGACGAGGGGCCTTCACAAGACGCGTTTGTTTCGGCGGCGCTTGGTGACGCCCGGGTGCTTATTCCCTTTCTCGCGGATGATAGTTCCTCGGGGGCCATCTGCGGCCTTATTTATAGCGGCCTGACCAAATTCGATAAGAACCTCAACGTTGTCGGAGATCTGGCCGAAAGATGGGAAATTTCGGATGGCGGTCTTGCCATAACGTTTTTTTTAAGGGACGGTATAAAATGGCAGGATGGGAAGGATCTTACGGCGGAGGATGTTAAATATACTTTCGAGACCATACTGGATGAAAAGACCAAATGTCCTTATATTTCGGCTTATTCTGATATCAAGCAAATAACGGTGGTCGACAGACTTACGGTGCGGTTTGATTACGCGCGACCCTATGCGCCGGCACTTTCAAAATTGGGAATGGGTATTATCCCGAAACATGTCTTTTCGGGGGAGAAAGATATCCGGAAGTCCTATTACGCCGTTAACCCCATTGGGACCGGGCCTTACAAGTTCGAAAAATGGGATAAAGCCCGGGACATGATACTCGAGGCTAATCCTTACTATTATGAGCATCCGCCACGCGTAAAAAGATACGTTACCAGGATAATCCCAGACCAGGCAGTTCAATTTTTGGAGCTCATCACCGGCGGGATCGATTCCATGGACCTTACACCTTACCAGTTTATATACCGCAGCGATACCCCGAAATTTACGGGGGCCATCAACAAATACCGATATCTGTCCCATGCCTATACTTATCTCGGGTATAATCTTCTTGATCCGATTTTTAATGATGTCAACGTCCGGAAGGCTTTGAGCCACGCTATTAACCGGCAGGAGATAATAGATTCCGCTCTTCTCGGGCAGGGAGAAGAATGTTCCGGCCCCTTTCTTAAAGGAACGCCTTATTACGATGAATCCGTTACCGGTTATGAATATGACCCGATGAAGGCAAGGCAGCTTCTTGCGAAAGCCGGGTGGGAGGATATAGACGGGGATGGGATATTGGAAAAGGGTGAAGCGGAGTTCAGGGTCAAGATAGTTGTGAATCAGGGAAACCAGGCGAGAGAAGATGCCGCTACCATAGTACAGTCAAGATGGGCCGAGGTCGGGGTAAAAGCCGAGATCCAGGTTGTGGCCTGGTCGGCTTTTCTTGATCAGTTCATCAATAAAAAGAATTTTCAGGCGGTTATACTGGGATGGACCATACCCCAGGACCCGGATGTATATCCAGTATGGCACACGGATTCTTCTAGGGGAGGGGGGCTTAATTTTATTTCATATTCGAATAGTTCTTTAGACGGGCTTATCGAGAAAGGAAGGAGAGAATTCGATCCGGTCCAACGCGGCAAAATATACAAGGAAATACACCGGACCATTTCGGAAGACGCGCCGTACACTTTTCTTTTCTTTCCGTACGCTCTGCCCGCGGTGCATAAGAGGTTCGAGGGAGTGGAACCTTCTCCCGCCGGGATAGGGCACAATTTCATCGATTGGCACGTAGAGGATGATGATGTGAGGTATAAGTTTTAGCGTACAGCGGGTAGCGTATAGTTCGATTGCGTAGAGCATGACGCATAGCGTTCAGTCAAAAAGTCAAAAGGTCGAAGGTCAAAATGTCCGCTTTGGACTTTTAGACTTTTGGACTTTTCGACTTTAGACTTATAAGCGTTGCGCCGTGCTCTGTGCGCTATGCGGATAACTTTTAAACCATGAAAAGATACTTTTTTAAACGATTGCTGTTGGTCGTGCCGATGCTTCTGGGGATATCTCTTATCATGTTCCTTATTATGCATCTGGCACCCGGTGACCCCGCGAGTATTAGATATGGTCTTAATCCGGAAATGTCGGAAGACGCGAGGGTAAACTTTAACAGGATGTACGGCCTGGATCAGCCGGCACTATCCCAATATTTGTTATGGCTTAGGAGATTCCTGGTTTTTGATTTTGGTAGGTCCTTTATCGACGATAGCCCCGTTATGGATAAGATATTGACATGTCTTCCCGCTACGATAATGCTGCAGGCGGTTTCTTTTGCCGTCATTTTTCTTATATCGCTTCCCGTCGGGATATTAAGCGCTGTAAAAAAAGATTCATTATTCGATAGGACGGCGACGGTTTTGGTCTTTATAGGATACGCGATACCGACTTTCTGGCTGGCGCTTTTATTGATATTCTTTTTTTCGTTCAGGATCGGGTTTTTTCCTATTTCAGGCATGGTCCCGTGGTATACGCCGTACCTGTCAGGGTTTGACAGGATAAAGGATCTTTTATGGCATATGGTTTTGCCCGTGGCGACGACGGCGTTGGGCGGGATAGCGGGTTTATCGCGTTATGTCAGGAGCAGCATGATAGACGCGATGAACGAGCATTATATCCTGACCGCGAGGGCAAAAGGGCTCACGGAAAAACGTATTATAACTGTACACGCTTTTAGGAACGCGCTTCTTCCTATAGTGACTATACTTGGGCTTACTCTCCCCGGTCTTATTTCGGGAAGTTTCATCGTGGAGACGATATTCGCCTGGCCTGGGATGGGAAGACTGGGGTATGACGCTATTATGAGTTATGATTATCCGATGGTCATGGGGGTTGGTGTCATTGCTACTTTTTTGACGCTTATAGGGATATTTATCTCGGATATGTTATATGCTTTTGTAGATCCACGGATAAGGTTTGGAGTTAGTAGGTAAGGTGGGCCGGTCCACGGGGAAGAGTCGGAGTTTGGTAGTTTCGTGGGACGTGGGATGTAGGACGTGGGACGTCGTTGGTCGGCTGGTTCAGATCAGTGGTTAGTGAATAGTGAATTGTGAACAAGCGAAACCAACGAACGTAACGAAAGACGGATCATGAACAAACGTATAATATTCGGGGTCATGGTTATTACCGTTATGCTATGTGTGGCGATAATCGCGCCATTTATAACCGCGTATGATCCTCTCGAAATGGATCTTTCGCCCGAGGCTTGTCTCGCTCCGCCTTCGGCGCGGCATCTTTTCGGAACGGATAACCTCGGAAGAGATGTTTTCAGCCGAATGATCTACGGCGGCAGGGTGTCGCTAAGCGTAGGGTTCATAGCTGTAATAATCTCTCTTTTTATCGGTGTTTTTTTTGGAGGGTTAAGCGGGTATTACGGCGGGTGGATCGATTCCGTCATAATGCGTTTTGTCGAAGTGATGTACTGTTTTCCCACATTTTTTCTTATAATGACTGTCATAGCATTTCTCGGTCCGGGGATAATCAATGTAATGGTCGTCATAGGACTTACCAGTTGGGCCGGGCTCTGTCGTCTTGTCAGGGCGGAATTTTTGAGCCTTCGGGAAAGGGATTTCGTGTATTCGGCCAGGATACAGGGAGTGTCCGATATGCGTATTATATTCCGGCACATATTGCCGAACGCGATGGCGCCGGTATATGTAAGCGTTACCCTGAGTGTTGGCGCGGCCATCCTGGTCGAGAGCGGCTTGAGCTTTTTTGGGTTAGGGGTCCAGATACCTGCTCCAAGCTGGGGGAATATACTGACCGCGGGCAAGAATTATATCGATGAGGCGTGGTGGCTTACGTTTTTCCCGGGCATGGCAATACTTTTAACGGTCCTTAGCTTTAATCTGCTCGGTGAAGGATTAAGGGAAATATTGGACCCGAAGTTGAGGGAGAAGAGATAGGGCGGGTCGCCGGTTCATTAGTTCGCTTGTTGGAGGGTTCGTTGGTTAGAGTCAAAGCGACAGAGTCGGGAAGTTGGAATAGAGAAGCAAGAAACAAGAAGTGGAGATTCAAGGAGTGCCGTGGGACGTGGGATGAAGGACGATAAAAAGTAAAAAGGTAAAAGTAAAAAGGCAAAAGGTCTTGAAGACAAGAAGTTAAAGGGTCAACCATACGTTAATAAGACGTTAGACTTTTAAACGGTGTGTCATGCGCGCGTAGAAGTGATGAACAATGGAAAAAATACTTGAAGTCAAAGATCTGACGGTACAAATAGGCGGAAAGCGGGTCATTGAAGACGCGAGTTTCGATGTGGGCGAGGGGGAGATCCTCGGGCTTGTCGGGGAATCGGGAAGCGGAAAGACATTGACCGCCTTGTCGACCCTCGGGCTTCTCCCAGGACAAGCCGTGATGGAAAAAGGCGCGATCTTTTTCCGCGGGGAGAATATTCTTTCACGAGGGGAAACATCGATGAGGGAAATAAGAGGTAACAGGATCTCGATGGTTTTTCAAGAGCCGTTCACCGCGCTTAATCCGGTTATGCGCGTAGGGGAGCAGATCCGTGAGGCGATCGCCGCGCACCGCAAACTTTCGTCTGAAAAGATAGGCGAAAGCCTGGAAGAAGTTTTGAGAATGGTGGAATTAGAGAGAGAGGTTATCCCGTGCTATCCCCATGAACTTTCCGGCGGCATGAGACAGAAAGTTTGTATAGCCATGGCCCTATCCTGCGGGCCGGATATCTTGTTGCTCGATGAGCCGACGACGGCGCTTGATGTAACCGTTCAGAAGACTATTCTTGATCTCATTAAGGACTTGCAGTCCCGAAAGGGTTTTGGCGTTGTCTTCATAACACATGATCTTTCTGTTGTGGAGAGGATAGCGGATAGTATTTGTGTTATGAGAAAAGGCCGGATATTGGAAAACGGGAATAAGGATGAGGTCTTGAGGAGTCCGAAGGACGCGTATACCAGGCACCTCATCGCGTGTATCCCCAAAATGGGGGATAAGAGGAAAAGGTTCCCCTATGAAGGCGGGAGTTAACGACAAGAGGCGGTATGGATCCTGTAGTAGAGTTTAAAAACATAAAGAAATATTTTTGGCGCAGAAAAGGCCTGTTCGGTGTTTCGAGCTCGCCGGTTAAGGCTGTGGACGGGGTAAGTTTTGAAGTTGAAAAAGGAAGCACCTTTGGGTTAGTAGGAGAATCCGGGAGCGGCAAATCCACTATAGCGAAGATATTGACCGGGATACTCAAACCGGATTCCGGGGATTCAGCCATAAACGGCAGAGTGGACATGGTTTTTCAGGACCCGTATAGTTCGCTTAATCCCAGGATGACTGTCAGGGATATTCTAGGCGAGCCTCTTTTGGTAAGGGGCTGGAAAAAGGATGATATAGCGGGAGAAACGAAAAAAGCGTTAGATATGGTCAAGTTGAACAATGTTTCTTTTCTTGTGAGATATCCGCATCAATTTTCAGGAGGCGAAAGACAGCGGATAGCGATAGCCAGGGCTCTTATAACAAGGCCGGATGTTATTATCCTTGATGAGCCGGTTTCAAGCCTTGACGTATCGATACAGGCGGGGATACTCAATCTTCTTCTGGATATTCAGGAGGAGATGGACCTTACGTATGTATTTATCTCGCATGATCTCAGGGTCGTTGAGTTTATGTCCGATACCGTTGGTGTTATGGTGTCCGGGAAACTGGCTGAAATAGCTTCGAGTGAAGAGATATACTCAAACCCTAAAAGTGAATATACCAAAAAACTCCTGGCGGCCGTGCCTTCTTTTTAGGCATTGATTTTGAAATGGAAATTTGGTAAACTGGGTCTTTTCCAGGAAGTGCAGTAAGGCGTATTGCGTAAAACAATACGTTAAAAGCCGTTAAAAGATATTTTGACTTATTTTTAGCAAGCAAGGAGCTAACGATATGGGGCACACAATAACAGAAAAGATATTGATGTCGCATGTACCAGGGCTCAAAAATATTTCCCCGGGTGATTTTATAACGGCAAAGGTTGATCTTTGCCTGGGAAATGACATAACTAGCCCTATTGCCATAAAAGAATTTAAGGGACTCGGCAGAAAGGTCTTTAATCCAAATAGGATAGCGCTGGTGCCGGACCATTTCATGCCGGCAAAGGACATGCAGAGTGCGAATCAGGCGAAACTGCTTAAGGATTTTGCCGGGGAACATAAGCTTACCAATTATTTTGAGCCTGGCGAGATGGGGGTTGAGCACGCTCTTTTACCCGAGAGGGGACTTATCCTACCGGGGGATCTGATCATTGGGGCCGATTCACATACGTGTACTCATGGGGCTTTGGGGGCTTTCGCGACAGGGGTGGGGAGTACGGACCTGGCGTACGCGATGGCGTTCGGCGAATGCTGGTTTAAGGTGCCCGAGACCATCAAAATAGAATTTACCGGTAAGCCGCGGAAATGGGTGAGCGGGAAAGATCTCATATTACATGTCATAGCGGATATAGGGGTTTCGGGCGCGCTCTACAAAGCCATGGAATTTACGGGTGAGACTATCGAAAACCTGTCCATGGACGACAGATTCGCGATGTGCAATATGGTCATTGAAGCCGGCGCCAAGAACGGGATCATGCCCGTGGACAACGTTACCGGAAAATACGTAAAGGCAGCCGTGCGTAAATACAAACCTGTGAGAAAATCCGACAGGATATTTGAAGGCGATAGCGATGCGGCCTGTGCCGATGTGAGAAAATATAACATTTCCAGGCTAGAACCGGTCGTGGCCGCGCCGCACCTGCCGTCGAACGGTAAACCTGTAAGTTCGTTCGGCGATGTTAAGGTCGACCAGGTCGTTATCGGGTCTTGCACGAACGGAAGGATAAGCGATCTTAAACAGGCAGCGGCGGTATTAAAAAACCGCAAGGTAAACTCAAGAACGAGACTTGTTGTTATTCCCGCGACACGCGATATTTATCTCGAAGCTGTGAAGGAAGGATACGCGGAGGTGTTCGTAAAGGCCGGCGGAGTATTTTGTACCCCGAGCTGCGGACCTTGTCTGGGCGGACATATGGGGATACTGGCGGAGGGTGAGACGGCGATAGCGACGACGAATAGAAATTTTGTCGGACGCATGGGGCATCCTAAGAGTTTCGTCTATTTGTCTAACGCGGCGGTTGCCGCGGCGAGTGCTGTAACGGGGCGGATAACCCATCCGTCAAACTTGTAGTTTTTTATTCGTTCTTCCCCATGCCAGTTTGCGAAGCAAACTATGGGGGCTCATTCAAGGAGAGATATGAAGATAATCGGGAAGGTTTACAAATTTGGGGATGATGTGAATACGGATGAAATAATTCCGGCCAGGTACCTTAACACGTCTGATCCGGGTGAGTTGGCTAAACACTGTATGGAGGACGCGGATAAGACGTTTGCTGAAAAAGTGGAAGAAGGCGATGTGATGGTGGCCGGCGTGAATTTCGGCTGCGGATCTAGCCGAGAGCATGCCCCTATAGCGATAAAGGCCGCGGGAATATCATGTGTAATAGCGAAAAGTTTTGCCAGGATATTTTATCGTAACGCCATAAATATAGGGCTTCCGATCTTCACCAGCACTGAATTGCCCGAC
>CAZOMD010000002.1:17885-72839 GCA_964580895.1 uncultured Planctomycetia bacterium
CGTGGAAGTGGATGCCAGTAAAGGCGAGATCGTTAAGAAAGGGCAGAAAACAACGTATAAATCAGAGGTGTTCCCTAAGTTTATCAAAGAGGTGATACGCAAGGGCGGGCTGATAGAATGGGCAAAAAAGGAAAAATAAGCCGGGAGGATAAATGTATAAGATAGCGGTTATACCAGGGGATGGTACAGGTCCCGAGGTGATCAGAGAAGGTCTTAAGGTGCTGAACGCGGTCGGGAAAAAGAACGGGATAAAATACGAATTCATTAATTACGATCTTGGCGGGGAGCGCTATAAGAAGACGGGAGAGATACTCCCGGAAAGCGTTCTCAAAGAGATCCGTACAGTCGATGCGATATATCTTGGCGCTGTGGGGCACCCGGACGTTAAACCCGGGATACTTGAACAGGGATTATTGCTAAAACTGCGGTTTTCTCTGGAGCAATACATCAACTTAAGACCGGTCAAACTTTATCCCGGTGTCTGGACTCCTGTTAAGGACAAGGGACCCGACGAGATAGACTTTGTTGTCGTAAGAGAGAACAATGAAGGGCTCTACGTAGGAGAGGGAGAGTTTATCGACAAAGGGACGCCGGAAGAAGTAGCCTTGCAAATCTCGAGGAATACCCGTAAAGGAGTCGACCGGTGCCTTCGGTACGCGTTCGAGTATACGAAAAAACGCGCGAGAAGGAAAAAACTTACGCTGGTCGGGAAGACCAATGTGTTGACTTACGCTTTTGATCTGTGGGAAAGGGCTTTTAAGGACATGGCGAAGAAGTATCCGGACATAACTACCGATTACGCTCATGTTGACGCGACCTGCATGTGGATGATAAAGAACCCGGAATGGTTTGACGTGATCGTTACGGATAATATGTTCGGGGACATAATTACGGATCTCGGGGCCATGATACAGGGCGGAATGGGTATAGCTGCCGGAGGGAACATCAATCCCGAAGGGGTATCGATGTTCGAGCCCATCGGGGGATCCGCTCCAAAATATACCGGGAAAAATGTTATAAATCCGCTTGCGGCCATATGTGCCGGAGGGATGATGCTCGAGGCGCTTGGCGAAGATAAAGCCGCCGAGATGATCGAGAAAGCGGTAATGAAAGTTACGGCCACTAAACTGAAGAGCCTTTCGGCGGGTAAGATGGGGTTTTCAACACAGGAAGTCGGGGATCTTGTTGTGAACGCATTGTAATGGTGTTTTTACACAGATTCCGTACAACAATACCTAAAACAAAGGAAAGGTATGTTAAGGAAAAAAGAAAGATACAACGTTGCGGTAATGGGGGCGACTGGCGCGGTGGGCGAACAATTCCTCCGAATACTTGAGGAGCGGAAGTTCCCGATAGAAAAGATAAAACTGCTCGCGAGCGAACGGTCAAAAGGGAAAAAGCTGGGGTTCCGCGGGAAAAGATATCCCGTGGAAGTACTGGGGAAAAAGTCTTTTGACGGTGTAGATATAGTACTCGCGTCGGCGGGGGCGTCAAGGAGTAAGGAGTTTTTACCTTTTGCCGTCGCCTCCGGAGCGGTCTGTGTCGACAACTCAAGCGCTTTCCGTATGGATAAGGATGTCCCGCTGGTAGTTCCGGAAGTCAATTCCCATGCCATAAAACGGCACAAGGGGATAATCGCCAATCCGAACTGTTCGACCATCCAAATGATGCTTCCGGTATGCGCGATAAAAAAAGCCGTAGGCGTCAAGAGGATAGTTGTGACGACCTTCCAGTCGGTTTCGGGAGCCGGGCAGGGCAATATACTAGAAATGGAAAGCCAAGCGGCTGGGATAAGCGCGAAGAAATCTTATTACGCCGTTGGTAAACATACCGCGGCCAGGAAGTCGATAAACAAATTCCAACACCAGATAGCGTTTAATCTCATACCGCAGATAGACGTTTTCACCGATAATTATTACACTAAGGAAGAGATGAAGATGGTGGACGAGACTCGCAAGATACTTGAGGACCAGAAGATCGGCGTAACAGCTACCTGTGTCAGGGTACCCGTCTATTATTCTCATTCGGAAAGCGTTAACGTCGAGACGATCAAAAAAATAAGTCGGGAAGAGGTCCTCGAGCTTCTGGAAAAATTCCCGGGTATTACCGTAATGGATGATCCCCAAAAGGGTGTATATCCAATGCCGGTCCAGGTTGAAGGGAAAGATAACGTGTTCGTAGGCCGCGTCAGGGAAGATGAATCCATCGAGAACGGTATTAATCTGTGGGTTGTCGCTGACAACCTCCGTAAGGGCGCGGCTCTCAATGCCGTGCAGATAGCGGAAAAACTTATTTCCGGATGATCGGGCCAGGGTAGTTTAAAATAAAATGCGTTCTCTTTTTACCCCTTAAAGGGGCCTCGGATTTATCGGTATTACCTCATGACAGTGGTTTCCCATGCGTAACATAAAACTTTTTTTATCCTATGACGGGACCAGTTATAAAGGATGGCAGCTTCAGGAGAACGGAAGGACCGTTCAGGAAGAGGTCGAAAAAGCTGTCAGGAGGGTTTTTAAAAAAAAGGTGAGGATCACCGGCGCAAGCAGGACGGATGCCGGGGTACATGCGCTTTCGCAGGTTGCGAACTTTAAAGTGTCTTCAAGGATACCTATAGAAAGGATCCCGGTCGCGCTCAACTCCGTTCTCCCCGAAGATATATTTGTGCTTGGCGCGGAAGAAGTTGGAGAGGATTTTAACGCGCGGTTTTCGGCGATATCCAAGATCTACAGATACCAGATATTCAATTCAAAAAAAAGGGATCCCTTCCGCAATAATTATTACTGGCGCATTTCATATTATCTTAACGTGGCACTTATGCGGGAAGAGGCCAAGACTCTTCTGGGAGAACATGATTTCAAATGTTTTCAAGCCAAAGACAAGCGAGAACGTTCTTCGGTGCGGGAGATAACAGCGCTAAATGTTACTAATAAAAAAGCAATAATCACAATTGAGATAGAAGCTAACGGGTTTCTTTACAATATGGTGAGAAATATCGTTGGCACACTGGTAGATATTGGCAGGGGATACCTTAAGAAGGGGAGCTTAAAGGAGATATTAGAAGGGAAGGACAGAAAAAAAGCAGGTCCGACCGCTCCGCCTCAAGGGCTTTTTCTGATAAAGATAGCTTATTAACCTGAATTCGCGGGAATAAATTCAAGGATTAAAACGTTTTTTAGCAGATATAACCCTGAGTTTTGAGCATAGCTTTGTAAGACAATAATTCCTAACATCTGGCAAATAAATGTCTAGGTCTCGCAACATCTTTAAATTAAATAAGTTAAATACTATTATATAAGGTAAAATTTTATCATATGTGGCTTTCTGATGTATTAATAATTAATCAGTTTTTAACATTATATTAACTACTAATTAACCTTATAAATATATACTTTAGGTGAATTCGAAAGAGGAGGAAAAGATGAAGTTCCATGGTAGAAAGAACATGAAAAGGGAATTGAAAAAAGTCGTGAATCTTTTTATCGTGGCTATAATCGTTTTCAATGTTAATGTCACTGAGGCATTCGGTTCGCATGGAACTATATTGGCAACGGGTATGGATTATAATGTGCGCCAGGAAACGTTTAAGGCCGGCTCGGTATTTGTTTCGAGGCCTGCGGCGGCAGATGTCATGATCACGAATATATTGAGCGGCAACAATATCCGGTCGATAGAGGATTACGAAAGATGGCTTAACGCGAACATTTCATACAAACGTGACGGGGCGTCTGATGAATGGATCTCCCCGGAAGATATGATCGTCAGAAGGTCTGGGGACTGCGAGGATTACGCGTTTTTGAACGAGGCTATTCTGAATGTAATGGGATATGAGACAATGATAATGATCGTAGGCTATGACCGCGAGGACCATGCGATATGTGTGTTTAAAAAGGACGGGAATTATTACTGTTTCGATAACGGCAAACTCATTGCAACTGAGGCGAGAACAGTTGAGGATTTCGCCGGGCACCTTTTCGCGAAATATGAAGGCAAGTATCTGGCGGAATTTGACCCGAATACGAAAGAGAGGACGATAGTAGTCGTTAATCACGCGTAATCTCAAGCGCGGTATATCCCTGAATCGGTAGAGGCGGAATAGTTTAGCTATCCGCGGAATAAATTGTATCGATGCATAGACCGTTAGAGCGTAAGCTGTCTTGGGTCTTCTTCCAGGGACGTAAAATTTTTTCCCGCGAAAAATTTTCCTCTACACTCGCCTCGCAACTCTCCTCGCCAAATTACAAATGGCTTTAGTGCTTGGTAACCCAACCATATCCTGATGGCTAAATATTATGGCTTCGGAGAGACCAAGCTTGCGAGGCTCATGAAGCCCTGTCAGAATACTCAAGGCAGCTTACATCTGAATGAGTTTTTGTCATATGTCCCATGGTGTTACTTTGAACCGGACCTAGCATATTTTGAGCGGGGCGTCATGAGGCCGAAGCGGGCATGGTTCCCGAGCGGCATAAGCGAGGGAGAGCGAGGCCGAGTGCAGAGCGAAATTTTCCTCGCAGGGGAAAATGAGCGTCCCTGCGAGAAGCATGCTAGGTCCGGTTCCACCAACCCGAAATGACATCAATCTTTTCCAAAGGACTAAACCGGTACAAATACTCTCAAGAAGACTATTATTTAGAGGCGGGCTCCGATCGAAGCGGAGCGCCTCGATAGTTCAGGGATTTTTTTTAAAAAGCTTGACAAGTATGTAACAAGTATATATACTTGTTATAGGCTTGTACAATATGGAGGAGTATGTATCTAAAACGCAGGTTCCGGTTCAGTGCTACGGTATCCGATAGAGGGCAGATATTTATACCTAAAGTTCTTCAGGACTATTTCCGGATACACAAAAGGGACAAGGTCGTTTTTATGGTACAGGAGAATGGTAGTGTTTTGTTCGAAAAAAAGGAGGGTGAAACTAATGGAAAAGACTCATACTCATAACGTAAATATCAATGATATGAGAAGAAGCAATAAGGTGGCAAATGACATGCTTTGCCGGGGGGTGTCAAAGGAGTCGGTGAAATATATATTCGAGAATTATTATCGGGATCAAGTAGGGGCTCTCTATCGAGTGGTCAAAAACGGGCGATAACAGGAGGGTTATTTCCCCGGGAAATACCTCTATTGTCAGCGGATCTTGCCCAAGGTTGTTTTGACCGGAGCATCCTTATCCTTGACTTGAGTAAATTGTTATTGACAAATTATTATAAATATGTTAATTTTAGCCTTCTATTAATGCCTTTTGTCTTATAGGGAACGAGCTTAAATACTGGCGTATAAACTCAAATAAAGGGTTAATGATATGAGAAAAACAGAGATGCGGAAAAAAAGCGAGGCCGCGCACGAGTGGTATATGATAGACGTGAGCGGGAAGGTTCTCGGACGTGCGGCTACGGAAATTTCGACACTTTTATCCGGTAAGAACCGCAGAGATTTTACTCCGAACGTTGATTGCGGGGCCGGGGTTATAGTCACAAATTGCGGGAAAATAAGATTGACCGGTGAAAAGGAAAGAACGAAGACCTATTCGTTCTACTCGGGATATCCCGGGGGATTGAAATATATTGATTTCACCAGCATGCTTAAAAAAGACCCGAAATACGCGGTTAGGCACGCGGTCAGGGGCATGCTGCCGAAGAGCAAACTTGGAGATAGGATGTTAAAGAGACTGAAGCTGTATGTGGGAAGTGAACACCCTCATTCGGCGCAGAAACCAAAAGAAAGAACAGCATAATACTTTTTGGAGAGATCATGGCAGAAATAATCGAATTTTCGGCGATCGGGAGGCGTAAAGAGTCAGTGGCCAGGGTAAGGCTTCGTCCCGGTAAAGGCGAAGTAAAAGTCAATAAGCGGTCCTTCGAGGATTATTTCCCCAGGGAAACTGACCGGCTTATTATAATGCAGCCTATCGAAAAAGCTGGTGTGAACGGCAAATTTGACGTATCCGCGACAATAGACGGCGGTGGGATAAGCGGGCAGGCCGGTGCGTTACGGCACGGTATCGCTAGGGCGCTTATTCTCTCCGATGCGGCTTTAAGGACCATATTAAAGAAATCCGGGTTTTTGACACGCGATCCTAGGGCGAAGGAACGGAAGAAGTATGGGCAGAAAAGAGCCCGTAAGCGCTTCCAGTTCTCCAAGCGCTAGTATCCGGCATATTTTTTGGAAGAAAATGGAAGCAGGCCACAAGATAAGTGGCCTGCTTTTTTTTATGAGCACATGACTTACGCGGCCGGAGGCGTAGGGGCGTATTGCAATACGCCCCTACTTCAATAATGGCAAATGGTTATGTCGACGGTCTTATTTTTTGTTGACATGGTATGTTGTTTAATTTATACTTGGTGTTTTGATAAAAATATTATCAAAGGTATGATTACAGCAATTTAATGAGAGGGGCGAGAGATGGTAAATGTCGCTATCGTTGGTGCCACCGGATATACGGGAGAAGAGCTTATTGATGTTCTTATCGGACATCCCCAAGTCAAGATCGATTCTCTTTCCGCTATAGTTGAGAAAGAGAAGAAATTCGCGGAACTTTATCCTAGGTTTGAAAAGAGGATAGACCTTATTTGCCGGAATCTCGATATCGAAAAGGTCGCGTCAGGCAGTGAGATAGTTTTTTTAGCTCTCCCGCACACCGTATCGATGAAAATAGCTCCGGAATTCCTGAAAAAGGGTAAAAAGGTGATAGACCTTAGCGCGGATTACAGGCTTCCTGCGGATGTTTACGCGAAATGGTACGAGACGGCGCATTCCGATGAAGCTAACCTTAAAGAGGCGGTATACGGGCTTCCGGAACTTAACCGTGAAAAGATCAAAAAAGCGAGGCTTATCTCCAATCCGGGTTGTTACCCGACAAGTGTCATTCTTGGATTGTTACCGGCCTTAAAAGGGTTGGGTGGCAAGGTTGAGGTTATTATTGCCGATTCAAAAAGCGGGGTTACCGGGGCAGGGAGGAAAGCCGCGATACCCCTTTTATTCGGAGAGGTTAGCGAGAACTTCAAGTGTTATAAAGCGAACGAGCATCAACATATGCCCGAGATGGAAAACGTGCTTTCAGCGGCATGCGGTAACACGGTAAATATGAATTTTGTGCCGCATCTATTGCCCGTGAAAAGAGGGATACTTTCCACGATGTATGTACAGCCGGCAAAAGCGGTGGATGAGGAGAAGCTACATGCGGCGTACCGTGAGGCGTACAAGAACGAACCGTTCGTTAGGGTCCTTCCCCGGGGGGCTATGCCTCAGTTACAAGATGTTGTGGGAACCAATTATTGCGACATAGGGATAAAGGTGGCGAAAGGATTATTGATAATAGTTTCGGTCATTGATAATCTGCTTAAGGGCGCGAGCGGCCAGGCGGTGCAGAATATGAACATAATCATGGGTTTTGACGAAAAGACCGGGTTGGCCTGAACGAGATAAAATGACAGAAGGGGAAACAAAACATGAAAAGGTCCGAGCTCCCGAAACAGTTCTTGGCAAGCGGGATCCACTGTGGCGCGAAGAAAAAACGAAAAGATCTGGCGCTTTTGTATTCGTCGGTTCCGTGCAGGGTGGCCGCGATATTCACAAAGAACCGGGTAAAGGCAGCTCCGGTGAAAGTCGCGCAGCAACAGCTTAAGAATACTAATAAGATAAGGGCCGTTATTATCAATAGCGGGAATGCCAATTGCATGACCGGGGAGAGGGGGATAAGTGATGCCAAAAAGACCATGGCGTCACTCGCGGAGATCCTGAAAGTGAAGTCCGAAGAGGTCATCACATCCTCTACTGGTGTGATCGGGAAGTTCATGCCGATGGACGCGATATTGTCAGGAATGAACAGCCTGGTCGGAGAATTGTCGGAGAAAGGACTTGTGGACGCCGCGGATGGTATACGTACTACAGATCAATTTCGGAAGATGACAGCGCGTACTTTTAAACTTGGCGGAAAAAAAGTAATACTTACCGGCATAGCGAAAGGCGCTGGGATGATCAAGCCGGATATGGCCACCATGCTATGTTTTATCATGACGGATGCGGCAATTGCGGCGAGTGTCATGAAAAAAGCTTTAAAAAAATGCGCTGAAGTCTCATTTAATGCCATAAGTGTTGACGGGGATATGAGTACTAACGATACGGTCATGCTTCTGGCTAATGGTGCCGCCGGGAACAAAACTATAACTGAAGAGGGGAAGGATTTAGATCTATTCCAGGAAAACCTGGATTCGGTGGCCAAGGAGCTGGCGCGTATGATCGTGCGGGATGGTGAAGGGGCAAGCAGGGTCATCGAAGTCCAGGTAAAGGGGACACGGACAGATAAAGACGCGGCTACTATAGCCAGGACGATAGCCGATTCCCTGCTGGTCAAATGCGCCGTTCTCGGGGGTGATCCGAACTGGGGGCGCATCGCTTCTTCCGCGGGCGCAAGCGGCGTGGATCTTGACCCCGATAAAATGGAAGTAAAGCTCGACAGTGTTACTTTTTTTAAAAACGGAACGGCGACGCCGCCTGACCATTCCGAGTTGGCGCGTGTGTTTAAAGCTAAAGAGGTCCTGATAGAGGTCGATCTCCATTCCGGAGAGGGCAAGGCCAGCGCGTATTCGTGTGATATAACTAAAAAATATCTGATGTTCAATTCAAAATATACGACATAGCTCGGAGTTGGGAGCTTGGAGTTGGCTTGCTGGTTCCGCTGGCACGGTAGTTCCGTGGGATGCAGGGTGTGGGACGAAGGAACAGTCAAAAAGTCGAAAAGTCTAAAGGTCAGAAAGTCCCGGCCAGAGGCTGAAAAGAGTCTTTAGACTTTTGGACTTGTGACTTTTAGACCTTTAAACTAATGCAGGTTTCTGGTTACGGGTTTCAGAGTTCAACCAGAGAACCGGAGAACAAACCAACCGCTTAAAGATAAGGACATAAGCATGGAAGAGGCGATCAAAAAAAGTGAAGTGTTGATAGAGGCGTTGCCTTACATAAAGAAGTTCAATAACAAGATCGTTGTAATTAAGTTTGGCGGGAGCATATTGTTCAAGGATACTGTCAGGAACATGGTTCTGCAGGACATTGTTTTCATGAGGTACGCCGGGATGAAACCGGTGCTGGTGCATGGGGGAGGACCTAATATAAACGATCGGCTCAAGGAATCGAATATAGAAACAAGATTTGTCGACGGGCTAAGGGTGACCTGTGAAAGGTCTATGGGGATCGTTGATTCCGTTCTTGCCGAAGTTAACGCGGGGCTTGTTAAAGAGATAGTGGAATTGGGGGGAGAGGCTTTTGGCATAAGCGGGAAAGAGAATAATATGATACAGGCGGTCAAACGAGAAAAACCCGATCTTGGGTACGTGGGTAGCGTGGAAGCCATTGATACAACCATACTGAAAAGGCTCCTTGATACGAACATCATCCCAGTAGTATGTCCCGTGGGGAAGGGAAAAGACAATAAGCTGTATAACGTAAACGCCGATGAGGCCGCTTCCAGCCTCGCGGTGGCCCTGGCGGCGGAAAAACTGGTCGTGTTAACCAATGTGAGAGGCGTTATGGAGGATAAGGGCGATCCGGCGTCGTTGTTCCATTCTCTCACATATGAGACGGCGATACGTCTTATCGGGAAAAAGATCATAGAGGGCGGAATGGTTCCCAAGATAAAGGCATGTCTGAACGCGCTTAAGGGCGGGGTGAGTAAAAGCCATATCGTAGACGCTAACCTTTCCCACGCGCTGCTCCTCGAGATATTCACCGATAAGGGGATCGGCACGGAGATAATCCACGAATAACTGAAAAAAGAAAAGGAAAAACAGATGGCGGCAGAAAAAAAACGGTTAGACGCGGTAAAAAAATTATACGAGAAATACGTGCTTTCCACATATAGCCGGACCGATCTGTGTCTTGTGAAAGGCGCGGGGGCGAGAGTTATTGATTCCGAAGGGAAGAAATATTTGGATTTTTTCCCGGGTTGGGCGGTAAGCGGTACCGGCCCCAGGCATCCGAAGGTTGTCGCGGAGATGAGGGAACAACTCGGCAAGATCCTGCATGTTTCCAATAACTATTACAATGAACTTCAGGGCCTTCTAGCCGAGAAAATAATAAAGCACTCTTTTCCCGGCAAGGTGTTTTTCGCGAATAGCGGAGCCGAAGTTAACGAGGGCGCTATCAAACTCGCGCGGAAATATGGATACCCAACAAGGTATGAGATCATAACGATGGAGAAATCCTTCCACGGAAGGACTTTGGCAACACTGACAGCCACGGGGCAGGATAAGGTGAAGAAGGGGTTCGCGCCTTTACCGGTGGGATTTAAACACGTGCCTTTTAACGATATCGGAGCCGTCAAGGCGGCAGTTACAAAAGAGACCGTAGCTGTTATGCTTGAACCTATCCAGGGGGAAGGCGGGATAAATGTCGCTGGCGAAGGGTATTTAAAAGAACTCGCGGGTTTCTGTAAGGAAAAAGATCTATTGCTTATTTTAGACGAAGTCCAGACCGGTATGGGCAGGACCGGGAAAATGTTCGCGTTCGAGCATTACGGGATAGAGCCTGATATGATAACTCTGGCTAAATCTCTTGGCGGTGGAATGCCCATAGGCGCGCTTGTGGTCGCTGAAAAACACGCGGGGGTCTTGACCCCGGGAACACACGCGTCTACTTTTGGGGGAAGTCCGATCGTATGCGCGGCGGCGCTGGGCGTATTCAGAGCGATAGAGGAAGAGGGGCTTTTGAAGAACACGGTCAAGATGGGAGAGTATTTGGTAAAGAAACTGAACAAATTGCGGGAGAAAAACCCGGTGATAGAAGAGATAAAGGGTAAAGGGCTGATGATCGGGGTTAAACTTGCTTTGGACGATGCCTCTAAGGTAGCGGAGGGATGTCTGAAGGAAGGACTTCTGATCAATTGCACGCAGATGAATGTTATTCGTATAATGCCGCCGATGACCGTGACGAAAGAGGAGATAGATGAGGCTATAGATAAAATCGAAAAAGTACTGGAGAACATATGAAAAAAAAGGACCTTATCTCGTTAAGCGATTTGAGCACAAAAGAGATCCTGGATATCCTGACCCTGGCGAGGAGGCTGAAAAAAGCCCCCTTCTCGCGTAAGGGCGTTTTCAAGGACAAGATACTCGCGCTTTTGTTCCAAAAACCGTCCAATAGGACCCGTGTGTCCTTTGAGGCCGCTATGGTGCATCTCGGGGGGCATGTGCTTTATCTTAGCCCGCGCGAGATAGCGATGGGCACAAGAGAAACGGTAAAGGACGTGGCGTGTGTTATATCGAGGTATGTTGAGTGTATCGTCGCGAGGGTCTACGCCCATCAAGACATTGTAGAGCTCGCGCGTTATTCGAGGGTGCCGGTCATCAACGGTTTGTCCGATATGGATCATCCATGTCAGGCTATCAGTGATATCTTTACCATTCAGGAAAAGATGAGAAGGCTCAGGAAGGTAACGCTTTCTTATATCGGGGATGGGAATAATGTCCTTAATTCACTCCTTATGGCTTGTGCCAAGACTGGGGTGAACATGAAAATAGCGACTCCCGAAGGATACCGGCCCAAGGCCGATAAGCTGGAAGAGGCGGCTAAGATAGCAAAAAAGAACAAGGCGAGCATTGAGCTTGTAGCGAGCGCGCAAGAAGCGATCCGCGGCAGCGACGTGGTGTACACGGATGTTTGGGTAAGCATGGGGGATGAAGCGGAGAGCGAGCGGAGGTTGAAGGATTTCGCGCCGTATCAGATCAACCGCGCGCTGATGCGAGAAGCCAAGGATGATATTGTGGTCATGCATTGTCTTCCAGCCCATAGGGGGGAAGAGATAACAGAGGACGTTCTTGACAGCAAGAACTCTATTGTTTATGACCAGGCGGAGAACAGAATGCATGTACAAAAGGCGGTACTTCTTAAACTGTTGCGGTAGTTGAAAGGTTTAGGACTCCGCCCGGCTGTCAAAAAAAACATTACGGGGATGTCCGCGGGGCTTCCTTGATCGATAGGTGAATAAAAAAAGGGAAACACATGAAAAAGAAAAAGATAGTGCTCGCGTATTCAGGGGGGTTGGATACGTCTGTCGCGATAAAATGGCTTATGGACAAAGGGTACGAGGTGGTATGTTTTATGGCGGATGTAGGTCAGGGAGCGGATAATGAAAACGGGAAGAAACGGGCACTTACGAAAGACGCTAAGAAATGCGTAGTTGAAGACCTTAAGGAGAAATTCGCCGCGGAATACGCGTTGCGCACGCTAAGGACCGGCGCGCTCTACCAGGGGAAATATAATCTTGCGACGGCATTGTCGCGCCCTTTGATCGCGGAAGCCATGGTTGATTTCGCTAAAAAAGAAAAAGCCGACGCTCTCGGGCACGGATGTACGGGGAAAGGGAACGACCAGGTGCGTTTTGAAGTGACATTCCATATTAAGGCCCCGAAGCTTAAGGTCGTGGCGCCGGTTAGGGAGTGGGAGCTTACTACGAGGGAGTCTGAGATCGATTATGCCCAAAAGCACGGTCTTCCGATCGAACAGACAAAAAAAAAGCTTTACAGTATCGATAAGAACCTTTGGGGGGTCAGCATAGAGGGCGGGAAGCTCGAAGATGAAAGCGCGGAGCCGCTTCCCGAAACATACATTATAGTGAACCCGCCGGAAAAGGCCCCGGATAAAGGGGAATACGTTACTTTATCTTTCAAGAAAGGTATCCCCGTGGCTATTAACAGTGAAAATTATGGGCCGGTTGAATTGATCCAGGCCCTTAATAGGCTCGGCGGTACCCATGGTATCGGAAGGGTTGATATGATAGAGGATCGTTTGGTGGGAATAAAATCGCGGGAATTATACGAAGCCCCGGCATCGACGATACTTCAGGCCGGCCATGTTTCCCTTGAAGAGCTTGTGTTGGACAGAGAAACTCGGGCGTTCAAAAAAATGCTTGCGGGGCGATATTCGGAACTTGTTTATTATGGTCTATGGTTTACGCCTCTTAAAGAGGCTATCGACGCGTTCGTTGACAAGACCCAGGAGCATGTGACCGGTGAAGTGAAACTTAAGCTGTATAAGGGGAGCGTGACGATAGCTGGCAGGAAAAGTGATAGTTCGCGATATAAAAAACACCTTGCTACATACGGCGAAGGGGATAAGTTTGACCAGACGCTCGCGAAGGGGTTTATCGACCTCTGGGCGCTGCCGTATAAGAAATAGCGTATAGCGTATGGCGCCTGCCTGCCGGTAGGCAGGGGTAGCGTATAGATGGTGTAACGGAGAAGAAAAGTGATAGCGCCTGCCGGCAGGCGCAGCGTTTAGCGTGTAGACTGTTTAACAATGGAAGAGTAAAAAATAGCGAAGATTTTCGGAGGCAAAATTCGAAATACGAAGCACGAAATACGAAATAATGTTCAAATGACCAAAATAATCGTCAGTTTAAGGTCTTGGAATATTGGGATTCCAAATTTGTTCATGTTTTACATTTAGATATTCGGATTTAAACTGGCATAACCATACGCATCTTTGTTATGCTATAACTATACGCTATCCGCTAAACGCTCTACGCTAAAAATAAGGAGTATATCATGGCCAAATTATGGGGAGGAAGGTTCTCAAAAAAAGAGATGGACTCCCGCATACTGAAATTCACTTCCAGCTTGGATGTGGATAAAGTGCTCGCGCGATATGACTGCCTGAGCAGCAAGGTCCATGTGGAGATGCTTTTTAAATGCGGGTTTCTTACCGGGAAGGATAAAAAGGACCTGGTGAAGGTCCTTGATGAAATATTGGAAAAGGTAGAAAAAAGCACGGCGTGTTTTGAAAAGGCGGAGGATATACATTCGGCTATCCAGAGCTATGTCGAGGAAAAAGTTCCCGAAGCCGCGAAGAAGATGCATACCGCTAGGTCTAGGAACGAGCAGGTGGTGAACGATGTGCGGCTTTATTGCCTTGATCGCATCAAGGACGTAAAGGCGCTCGTGAGGGGGCTCCAGAGCGGCCTGGTCGGGCTTGCCGATGGCTCTATCAACGTTATTATCCCAGGATACACGCATCTTAACCGTGCCCAGCCCGTTCTTTTCTCGCATCTTTTAATGGCGTATGTGGAAATGTTTGAGAGGGATTTTTCAAGGCTCGAGGACGCTTACAAAAGGTGCGATGTCTCCGTTATGGGGTCAGGCGCGCTTGCCGGTTCGGCGCTTCCCCTTGACCGCAAATTTATCGCCGAAAAATTGGGTTTTTCCAAAATTTCGGCGAACAGCATAGATGCCGTTAGTGACAGGGACTTTATGGCGGAAGTCGTGGGAGCTCTCTGTTTTATCGCGGTCCATCTTTCGCGTATGGCAGAGGATCTGATACTGTTCAGCATCCCGGAATTCGGTTTTGTCGAGATAGGTGAGGAGTATTGCACGGGAAGTTCGTTGATGCCGCAGAAAAAAAACCCCGATGTGTTGGAACTGATAAGGGGTAAGGCCGCGGGCGTGATAAGTTCTCTCAACTCTATCTTTGTCCTGATGAAAGGGCTGCCGCATTCTTATAACCGCGACCTGCAGGAAGACAAAAAACCGCTCTTCGAAACAATGGATGTTGTTTCCGAAGCGTTGGGGCTTATGACGGGGGTCGTGGCGGCCTTGAAGCCAAATAGGGAAAATGCGGAAAAGGCGTTTGAGGATGAGTTTTTGTTCGCGACGGATATCGCCGAATATCTGGTCCGTAAAGGGGTGCCTTTCCGGGAGGCCCATGATATCGTGGGAAAGTTGATCAGGCGCTGCATAGACGACAAGCTTAACATATCAGACCTTTCGATATCGGAACTTAAGGTCTTTTCAAAATTCATCGGCGAGGATGTGTTTGACTTGCTCAATCCCGAGACGTCTGTCGGGAACAAGAAGACCTACGGCAGCACTAACCCTGCTGAGGTCAAAAAACAGATAAACAACTGGAAGAAGATCCTAAAAAAGGGGTAAAGAAGGCGAGGGCTCCTCGCTTACACGCTTGTAAATTTCCATCGAAATTTACTACGTAGGCTTTGGAGTTAATTCACCCCCATGCCAGTTTGTGAAGCAAACTATGGGGGCTCATTAAGGAGACAGGATGCACGAATTTAATTACAAAGACGGCGTTCTTCATTGTGAAGATATATCTTTAGCGGAAATAGTGAAGGCAAATCCGACGCCTTTTTATCTTTACAGTCATAAGACAATTATCGATCATTTCGCGAAACTGAAAGAGGCCTTTCAGGAGATAGACCCGCTTATCTGTTTTTCGATGAAGTCCAACTCTAACCTTAGCGTATGCAAAGCCCTTGTGAATGAAGGGGCCGGGCTGGACATCGTTTCGGGCGGGGAACTTTACAAGGCTCTTAAAATAGGGTGTCCTCCGGAAAGGATAGTCTACGCCAGTGTTGGCAAGACAGAAGAAGAGATACGGACCGCTATCCGGAAACGGATACTGTTTTTCAACGTGGAATCCGTCCCCGAACTGATAATGATAGATACTATCGCCAAACGTCTCAGGAAAAAGGTCAAGGCCGCGATAAGGCTTAATCCCGATGTGAGGCCTAACACCCATGATTACATAACGACCGGCGCGAAGGAAAAAAAGTTCGGGATAGATTTTACCGGAGTCGAGGATATCTTTGACAACGCGAACAAGTATTCTAACGTTGACCTAAAGGGGATACATGTGCACATAGGGTCCCAGATAACCGACGCGGAACCTTTTATAGACAGTCTTATAAAGGTTATGGAGTTCATCGAGAAAAGCAACATCAAGATAGAATGGCTGAATCTGGGTGGGGGGTTCGGAATAATTTACAAGGAAGAAAGAGCGACGACGGCTAAAGGTTTTGCGGAGAAGATCATACCCATACTTAAGAACAGGAGTTTTAAGATCATACTCGAACCGGGAAGGTTTATTGTCGGCAATAGCGGGATCCTCGTATGCAAAGTGTTATATGTTAAAACAGGGACGACCGGGAAGAAGTTCGCCATAGTCAATGCCGGGATGAACGACCTTATACGGCCCAGTCTTTATGGCGCGTACCACGAGATACTGCCGGTCGTTGACAGGGGGGTAAACCCGGTAAAGTATGATGTTGTGGGGCCTATATGCGAGAGCGGGGATTATCTCGCGCTTGAAAGGGATATGCCGGAAGTTTTCGCTGGGGATTTTCTTGCCGTCATGGGCGCGGGGGCTTACGGGTTCGCCATGTCATCAAATTACAATTCGCGCCCGAGGGTCGCTGAACTTATGGCGTATAAAGGCGAAGTAAGGGTGATAAGGGCGGCGGAAAGATATAAGGATCTTATAAGGGGAGAAAGGATGCTTAAGGAACTGAAATAAAGTTCTTTAAGATGAGGTGAGCCATGAGAAGTTCGTACGGCTTATGTTTTACCAAGGTGGTTGGGACAGGTAATGATTTTATCGTTATCGACAACCGGAATAGAGAGCTTGATCTTCGCCAGCTGGATTATCCCGAGATAGCGAAGAATTTATGCCGGAGAAGATTATCCGTGGGGGCTGACGGTCTTTTGGTTCTGGAATGGTCCGATAACGCGAGTTATAAGATGCGCATAATAAATCCGGACGGGTCTGAAGTCGATATGTGCGGCAATGGCGCCAGATGCAGCGCCTATTACGCGTCCCAGAGCGGATGGGGGCATAAGTTGACCATTGAGACCAGGGCCGGTATGCTGGAAGCACAGGTTTCGGGTGAGAACGTAAAACTTAAAATGAGTGACCCTAAAGACATAAAGTTGAACATTAATCTTGGCATCGGGTCCAATCTGGTCCAGGTGCATCACATAAATACGGGGGTCCCTCACGCGGTCCATTTCGTGGAAAAGATCGGGGAATATGACGTAATGCGGATAGGCCGCGGGATAAGGGCGCATTCGTTTTTTGCTCCGAACGGGACAAACGCGGATTTTATAGGTGATATAAAAGGGGATACCGCCACAATACGGACATACGAACGGGGCGTCGAAGACGAGACCCTTGCGTGCGGGACCGGCGCTGTGGCTTCGGCTATAATAATGGGACTTGTGAAGGATTCCACAAGCCCCGTTGAATTGACTACGAAAAGCGGCGAGAAACTAAAGATACATTATAAAATATCCGGGGACAAGGTTAAGGATGTATATCTGGAAGGGACAGCCAGGATAATTTACGAGGGGAAGGTTTAGTTTGTCTGTTTGCCGGTTAACCAGTTCGCCGGTCGGTTGCGAAAAAGCGCAGATTCATAGAGTCAGGGTCGGGAGAGAGAAGCAGTAAGCAAGAGGCAAGAAGTAAAGAGGTTCGAAGGGTGTTATTACGAACGATTGTATGTTGAGATGATAATTGTAGAGGTAATTTATGGATTGCCTCTACAACTTAAGGAGGGGAAATGTTTAAAGGTTCTTATGTTGCGCTTGCGACGCCTTTTAAGGATGGGAAGGTCGATGAGAAGGCTTATCGAAAACTCGTTGAATTTCATATCGACAACGGTACTGACGGGATAGTTCCTGCCGGATGCACGGGAGAGGCCGCTACTCTTCTTATGCAGGAGCAGAAACGCCTTATGAAAATCGCTGTGGAGGTTTCGGACAAAAGGGTTCCCGTTCTAGCCGGGACGGGGTCGAATAATACGGCGGAGGCGGTGGAGCTTACCTCTCACGCGAAGAAAGCCGGATGCGACGGAGTGCTCATAATCACGCCTTATTATAATAAACCTACCCCGGAAGGGCAGTTCCGTCACTATGAAAAAATAGCTAAAGAAGTCGATATCCCGATAATGCTATATAACGTGCCGTCCAGGACGGGGATATCTTTGTCGCCGGCGACGATAGCTCGTCTTTCGAAAATAGACAACATAGTAGCCGTGAAAGAGGCCGCGGGCAGCGCGCAGCAGGTAATGGAAATATTGTCGCTTTGTGATATAACTGTCATGAGCGGGGATGATGCCTTGACGCTTCCCTTTATGTCGCTTGGCGCTACGGGTGTCGTAAGTGTCGTTGCTAACATTATCCCGGGTAAAGTTCATGATCTTGTGCAGTCTTTTCTCGACGGGGACATAAATAAGAGCCGTAAAATACATTACGATATTCTAGAGCTTTGTCAGGCTATGTTTATAGAAACGAATCCTCTGCCGGTGAAGACAGCGATGAGTATGATGGGAATGATCGAGGAAGAATGGCGGCTTCCACTTTGCGAGATGATGCCGGAGAATAAGGTGAAACTTCAAAAAGTGCTTAAGAAGTATAAGTTAATATAGCGCATAGCGTATAGACAGAATCACAGCGGAAGAATATGTTTTGCAACCGTTTCACCAAATGTTGAACGCAAAAATCATTGTTTCATTCGCACATCCTTATTCTTCTATTGTAGCTCTTTCTATACGCTAAACGCTGTGCGCTACACGCTAAAAAAGGAGAGGTATGCTAAGACTGGGCATAAGCGGTATTTGCGGGAAAATGGGAAAGCGGATATTTGATGTGGCGAGAAGGACCAAGGGGATAAAGATCTCGGGGGCATTGGAAAAAAGCGGTTCCCCTTTTATCGGAAAAGATATGGGTTCCGCGTTGGGAGGGAAAAAGACAGGAGCGCTGATAACGGGTGATCTCAAGAGCTTATGCGGGAAGATAGATTGCCTTATCGAATTTACGTTTCCCGAACCAACGCTTGAACATCTGGAGATATGCCGTAAAAACGGCATCGCGATAGTGATAGGAACGACAGGGATCGACGCTCCTGGGGAAGCCGCCATAAAAAAGGCCTCAAAAACTATTCCGGTAGTGTTTTCCCCGAATATGGCCGTTGGGGTAAATCTCCTCTTCAACATAGTGCGCGAATCGGCGCGTGTCTTGGGCGGGGAATTCGAGATCAAGATCGATGAGACCCATCATATACATAAAAAAGATTCTCCCAGCGGGACGGCCAAGATGATCGCGCGCGTGATAAAAGAAGCGTCCGGAGTTGACGCCCCGATAGAAGCCTTTCGGGAAGGCGAAGTGATCGGGAATCACGGTGTTAAATTCGATAGTGACTACGAAACTGTCGAGCTACGCCATAACGCTAAAAGTAGAGATGTTTTTGCTGCCGGAGCGGTAAAAGCCGCGTGCTTTTTATCCAAAAAAACAAAAGGCCTTTATGATATGGCCGATGTTCTGGGGCTTAAATAAAGGCGGTCTTTGGCGCGTGAGTTAAATTCCTGTCGGGTATATGCGATAATATTTTTATCCAGTTGCCTCGCTTAAGCGTTATTTTTTATAATGAGATTGAGACACGGGATTTTTCGCTCTCTTGGCGGGAGACAGAAAATAGGGGCACGACCGCGCGGTGAGAGACGCTTAAATCCGTCGGGCTTTACGATTTGGTAGGATATTAATTGAAGGGAACCTATGAAAATAGAATACGCGGAACGTATTAAGAAACTGCCGCCTTATCTATTCGAGGAAATAGATAAGGCCAAACAGAAGGCGCTGAAGGAAGGACGTCCTATAATCGATCTGGGAGTGGGTGACCCGGATACGCCAACTCCTGATTTTATTGTAAAGGAACTGCAGGAAGCGAGTAACGATCCTTCTACTCACAAGTACGCTCTTAACAAGGGACTGCGGGCCCTTAGGGAGGAGATGGCCGGGTGGTACAAGAGTCGGTTTGGCGCTGATCTTGATCCTGACACGGAAGTATTGCCGCTTTCCGGGTCAAAGGACGGGATAGCGCATGTACCTTTGGCGTTACTTGATCCAGGGGACGAGGTGCTTGTGCCTGATCCGGGATATCCGCCTTATAATTCGGGGTCTGTGTTCGCGGGGGCTAAGGTGAATTTTATGCCGCTTTTGGCCAAGAATAATTTTCTGCCCGATCTTGACGCCATCGGTAAAAGGACGGCCGATCGGTGTAAGATGATGCATATAAACTATCCCAATAACCCGACGGGGGCCGTATGTGATCTGGGTTTCTATAAAAAAGTCGCCGCGTTCGCGCGGAAACACGAGATCATCGTGTGTTCCGACGCCGCGTATACCGAAGTGTCTTTTGACGGATATAATCCGCCCAGTTTTCTGGAATTGAAAGGGTCTAAGGATTTTTGTGTCGAGTTTCATTCGCTGTCGAAGTCGTTCAATATGACTGGATGGAGGGTCGGCATGGCCGTGGGCAACAAGGATATCCTCGCCGCTCTGGGAAAAGTGAAAGCTAATGTGGATTCCGGGATCTTTACGGCGGTTCAGAAGGCGGCTATCGCGGCGCTGAAACGGTCTAGCGAAGTGAAAGAAAAAATGAATTCCGTATATGAGGAGAGACGGGATGTTTTGGTCGGGGGGCTGAATAAACTGGGATGGAAGATAAATAGCCCGAAAGCGACTTTTTATGTTTGGGCCCCGGTATTAGGAAAGTATGATTCCTTTTCGCTGGCTAAGGCCATGCTTGAAAAAACCGACATTATAGTCACCCCGGGAATAGGTTTTGGGGAAAACGGCGAAGGATATATCCGTATAGCGTTGACTGTCGGCTCAGGTAGGCTGGAAGAGGCCGTGGACCGGATAAAAAAAGAGTTTTTTCGTTAAAAAACAACAAGGTTTATGGCAGTAATCTACATTGGTATAGGGTCTAACGTTGGGAATAAAGAGAAGAACTTTGAAGAGGCCCTTCTCCGGATCAAGGCTAAGGGAATAAGGGTAGCGGATAGGTCTTCTTTTTATTATACCGAGCCGGTCGGAGGTCCACCGCAGGAAAAATATCTAAACGGTGTTATAACGGTGAACACCGAACTTTCCCCGGAAAAACTTTTTGACGAATTGAAGGATATCGAAAAGGGGATGGGACGTGTCCCCGCCGGGAAGAATCATCCCAGGGTGATCGACCTCGATATCCTGATATATGGTGATATTGTTTTGGATACGGAGAAACTTACAGTCCCGCACAAGAGGATGCATGAAAGAGGGTTCGTGCTTAAGGGAATGGAAGAGATAGCACCCGATCTTGAGCACCCTATCCTCGGGAAAACGATGAGAGAGTTGTATCGTGAAGATCTCTCGAGGGGTACGCGCCTAAAATGAAGATCATTACGTCCATCAGCGAAATGCGGAGTTTTTCGCACGAGGCGAAAAACCTTAAAAAAACCATTGGTCTTGTACCCACAATGGGATACCTGCACGAAGGGCATTTTAGCCTGGTCCGCGCTTCCCGCGAAGAATGCGAGATCGTTGTCCTAAGCAGTTTTGTGAACCCTTTACAATTCGGTCCTTCGGAGGATTTTAGAGAATATCCGCGGGATAGAGAAAGGGATATACGGCTTTCGGAAAATGGGAAGGTCGATGTGTTCTTTGAACCGCGGTCGGACGAGATGTATCCCGCCGATTTTTCGGCCTGGGTAGAGGTCACGGGACATGTGACCTCTACGATGTGCGGACATTCACGGCCGGGACATTTTAAAGGGGTAACTACCGTAGTGATGAAACTTTTTAACATCGTAATGCCTGACCGAAGTTATTTTGGCCAGAAAGACGCGCAACAGGCTGCGGTCATAAAAAAAATGGTCAAGGACCTTAACTCCCCGATCTCTATTCGAGTTATGCCTACAGTGAGGGAATCTGACGGTCTGGCGATGAGCTCCCGCAATAAGTATTTAAACGAAAGCGAGAGGGCGAAGGCGAAAGATATTTTCCGCTCTCTTCGATCTGCGGAAGCTCTCGTTTCGAACGGAGAAACTTCTTCCGAGAAGATAAAGTCTTCCGTGAGAAAAATCTTGCTCGAAGGCGAAGGAATGGAGATAGATTATATCGAGATAGCGGATGCCGAGACCCTTGAGCCGCGCTTTACGGTGATCGATAATACGATTATAGCTTTGGCCGTAAAGGTGGGTAAGACGAGGCTTATAGATAATATCGTGATAACCGGCGCAGGGAAACGCGGCGAGAGGTGATACGGAAGACCAGGATGTGTTTAAAACATAAGGGAGATGAATGCAGAGCCTAGAATTTGACGCGAAATACAAAGAGCATCTCGTCAGAAAGATAAAGAAACTGAAAGAGGAAAAAGGGGCGCTGATCGTCGCGCATAATTACCAACGCGACGAGATACAGGAAGTGGCCGATATTATAGGAGATTCTTTTGCCTTGTCGTGCGAGGTGATGAAGGCTAAAGAAGAACTGATCGTATTTTGCGGGGTAAGGTTCATGGCCGAAAGCGCGTATATACTCAGCCCTAAAAAAACCGTTCTTTTACCGGTCGAGGAAGCCGGTTGCCCCCTCGCCGATATGATAACGGTTGAAAAACTCAGGAAGAAAAAGAAAGAGCATCCGGATGCCGCAGTCGTCTGTTATGTTAATTCGACCGCGATCGTAAAGGCGGAGAGCGATATCTGCTGCACTTCGTCCAACGCGATCAATGTCGTGAAGTCGCTCAAAGAAAAGAAAATCATATTCGTGCCGGACAAAAATCTCGGGCGTTATGTGGCGTCCCATGTTCCCGAAAAAGAGTTGATACTCTGGGATGGTTACTGTATCGTTCACGTTCGTTTGACCCGAGAGGAAGTCGAAAGGGTAAAAGAGATCCATCCGAACAGCAAATTTATCGCTCATCCGGAATGTAACGAAGAGGTGCTGGAGCTGGCTGATTATATAGGCAGTACCGCTGGCATGATTAAGTACGTGAAAGAATCGTCGGATAAAGAATTTATTGTCGGGACCGAGATGGGGATAATCTACCGGATGAGGAGGGATAACCCCGATAAAATTTTCTACTTGCCCACATCCCAGTTCCTTTGCGCGAACATGAAGCTTACTACTCTCGGGTGGCTCGCGAGGTCTCTCGAGAAAATGGTATATAAAGTGGATGTGCCGGTCGAGATAGTGGAGAAAGCCCGTCTTGCGCTTGAGCGGATGATACGGGTGAAATGAAATCGCGGGGAACGCTATGAAAAAGGCTATAGGGATAATAGGGTGCGGGACCATAGGCGCGGCTTTGGCGAAATATGCTGAAAAAGACCTTGATAGAGAGGCCGGCAGTATAATACTGTACGACATTGACGGGAAAATGACAAAACGTCTTTCAGCCGTGGTAAAACGTTCCGAGATAGCCGTTGATAAGAATGACGTAATAGATAAAGCTGATATAGTGATAGAAGCCGTGTCTCCGGAAGTCGCTCCCGGTATATTAAAGGAGGCGATATCCAAAAGGAAAGATGTTTTAATAATGAGTATAGGCGGGCTTATCGGCAATGAGGCGCTTTTAGCAGAGGCTAGAGATAAAGGGATAAAGGTGCTTTTGCCGTCAGGTGCCATTGCCGGGATAGACGGTCTTAAGGCCGCAAAAATCGCCGGGCTCGATTCTGTGACTCTTACTACGCGTAAATCCCCGCGTTCGTTGAAAGACGCTCCTTTTGTAAAAACCAATAATATGGATCTAGACAAGATCTCAGGCGAATTCGTGGTCTTCGAGGGGAACGCCGAAGAGGCGATTAAAGCGTTCCCTAAGAATATAAACGTTTCAGCGCTTCTTTCCCTCGCGGGAGTCGGCGCTAAAGATACTCGGGTAAGGATAGTGACATCGCCCTCTTATACCAGTAACGTGCATGAAATAGAGATAAAAGGCGCTTCCGGTAACATTACGATAGCTGTGGAAAATGTTCCTTCCCCCGATAACCCTTCAACAAGCTATCTTGCCGCTCTTGCGGCGATGGCGGCCCTTAGGGGCTATTTTGACACGATCCGTATCGGGACGTGAAGCCCCGTTGTCTTCGGGCGAGAGCGTAGGGGCGTATTGCAATACGCCCCTACCTGAAATTCGGGATTCGCATTATAAATTGGAGGATCTGATGAGTACGGATCTTATCTTCATGCTTGTCGGTGGGGTGGGTCTTTTCTTTTTTGGCATGAGACAAATGTCCAACGGTCTTAAGAACATGGCCGGAGACGGTCTCAAGCAGATGCTATTCCTGGGAAACAAACTTCCAATTATAGGAGTCATTGTCGGGACTTTCGTGACATGCCTCATGCAGTCTTCAAGTGCCACGACTGTTATGGTGGTTGGTTTCGCGAATGCCGGGCTTTTATCTCTTAAACAGGCGATAAGCGTTATCATCGGGGCGAATATAGGCACGACTTTCACGGCGTGGTTAGTTTCATTAATGTCCGTTTCCAAGTTTATTGTGTATGTCCTCCCGGCCATAGGGATAGGTTTCGCGGTAAATACTTTAGCCGCGAGGAAAAAGACCAGGTTCTTCGGGCAGATACTTCTCGGTTTTGGTCTTTTTTTTCTGGGACTTGATTTGATGAAAGACGCTTTTTTGCCTTTCAAAGACAATCAGGATGTAACGAACATAATACTTTCCTTTAGTGGTAATCCCTTAATGGGCGTACTGATCGGTATGCTTTTTACGGTTATAGTCCGGTCATCCGGCGCGACGATCGCGATTGTCCAAGTCATGGCTTTCAACGGGCTTATAAGTTTTCCGGCCACGATACCGATCATCCTAGGGGATAACATCGGTACAACGATAACGGCGCAACTCGCGTCGATCGGCGGCACTATCTCCGCGCGCCGAGCCGCGATGTCGCATATTCTTTTTAACGTTATCGGGGTCGGATATATGCTGGGGCTTGTCTATACGGGCTGGTTCACAAAATTTATATATGCGCTGGTCCCTTGGGAGCTGACGTCAGGGAACATAATGGTCTATATCGCTATTGCCAACAGTGTTTTTAAGGGAGTGAACGCCGTTCTATTCCTGCCCTTCTTGGGGCAGCTCGAGAAAGTCTGTGTCTTTTTCCTCCCGCAAAACAAAGGGGATGTCACCCCGCGCCCTAAAAGCCTGGAAAGGCATCTTTTAAGTACCCCGAATATCGCGGTGGAACAGGCGCGGAAAGAGACGGTAAGGATGATCGATCTGGCGGCAGAGTCCGTATCCCTGGCGGTAAAGGGTTTTCTTGAGAATGATCTAAGCCTCTCCGTGCCTGTCTCTAAAATAGAAAAGGCCGTGGATAATCTTCAGTCGGAAATAACTCAATATCTTGTCGAGCTTTCACAAGAGGACTTGACCGAAGAAATCTCAGAAGAATTACCAGTGTTGATTCATGATGTTAATGATATAGAGAGGATAGGGGACCACGCGGAAAATATAGTCGAATTCACCGAGCGCAAGATCGAGATGAAATTGCCTTTCACGGAAAAGGCCATAAGCGAGCTTAAACTTATGTGGGGTGAACTCGGTAGCATGTTGGCCGAAACCAGGGGAGCTCTTCTTACGGATAATTCCGCGCTCGCGGAGAATGTCCTGCGCCGCGAACAGGAGATAAACAGGTTCCAGGTGGAACTTAAAAAATGGCATGTTGATCGTCTTAGTAACGGTATTTGCGACATACGTTCCGGGGTGATCTTTATCGACCTTGTCGATAACATGGAAAAAATAGGGGACCACCTCACTAATATCGCCCAGGGGGTTATCGGAAAGATGCGGTGGCGCGGGGATAAGGGAGAACCCCTGGTCGAGGAAGCGACATAAGACCGCTTTTCCCACTGTTATTTGTCGGAAGGCGCGCTATTTAAGGTTTTTAGGGCTAGTATCCCTTTGCTTGACAAATAGGTCGCACTTTTGTATCATACTACCTAACTTGTTCGGACTCGTTTATGCATACCCTCAGAGAGGGTGTAAGAGGAGGTTTTCATGGGTATATGGGTTGGGATAGACAGAAAAGCCAGGCGCGGTTATGGATTTGACGAAATAGCCCTTGTTCCAGGTACCCGTACAATAAATCCAAACGACGTGGATACTTCATGCAAAATAGGCGGGCTCAAATTCGAAGTTCCGATAATGGCCTCTTCAATGGATGGTGTTGTTGATGTTAATTTTGCCATTGCTATGGGGAAACTCGGGGGGATAGCCGTACTGCACCTAGAAGGGATAGCGACGAGATATGATAATCCCGAAGAGGCGGTGAAGGAAATAATAAATTGTGAGGCGGTCGAATCAACTCAGGTCATACAGAAAGTGTATTCGGTACCGATAAAGAAGAAACTTATAACCAAAAGGATCCGTCAGATAAAAGAAGCCGGTGTTCCCGCGATAGTGAGCTGTAATCCTCAAGTTGCCTGCGAATTCGGCTCTATAGCCAGAGACGCGGGATGCGATATTTTTATAGTGCAGTCGACCGTAATAAGCGTGAAACACGAATCCAGCGAATACGAACCACTTAACCTCAAAAAATTCTGCAAAGATATGAAGATACCCGTACTTTTCGGCAATTGTGTGGATTATGACGTGGCGTATACTCTGATGGATACGGGTTGTCAGGGGATATTTGTGGGGATCGGTCCGGGGACGGCCTGTACTTCTCGCGGGGTTTTGGGGATAGGAGTTCCGCAGATAACCGCCACGATCGATTGCGCGGCGGCCAGGAACCACTACTTTAAAAAGAAGAAGCGGTATGTGCCGATAATTACCGACGGTGGAATGGCTACCGGCGGCGATATATGCAAGGCGTTTGCCGCGGGTGCCGACGCGGTTATGCTTGGCAATGCTTTTGCCAGGGCTAAAGAAGCCCCCGGGAAGGGGTACCATTGGGGGATGGCTATGCCTCACCCGTCGCTGCCGAGGGGAACCAGGATTCAGGTTGGGACTACCAGTTCTCTGGAAGAGATCTTATATGGGCCAGCAAGACTTGATGACGGGACCCAGAATCTTGTCGGGGCTCTGGCCACAAGCATGGGAAATCTTGGGGCGCATGATATCAGCGAGATGCAGAAAGTCAAAATGATGATCGCCCCGTCTATTCAAACCGAGGGTAAGGTCTACCAGACGGCGCAGAGAGTCGGTATGAAAAAATAGCCGATTTTATGTGTTCAGGCTCGTTTTAACGCATAAGGGAAAGTGATCTTGTATCCTATAACCCGCCTTCACTTCGTGCTCTTCGCCTAAGGCGAGGGTAGACAGGGGTGTAAAACCGCGGGGCTCCACATTTTTGAATTCTCAATTCCTGTAGATGTTATGAACAATACAAAATCTGATTTCGTGCACCTACACGTGCACACGCAGTATAGTCTTCTCGACGGGGCATGTCGTCTTGACGACCTGGTCGACCTGGCCGCAAAGTATAAGATGCCCGCGTGCGCTATTACTGATCACGGCAACATGTTCGGTGTGATTGAGTTCTACGAAAAGGCGGTCGCGAAAGGGATAAAACCTATCCTGGGCTGTGAGATATATGTCGCGCCGGAAAGCCGGTTTGATAAAACAAGCCATGGTATAAAAGGGGCTTCCTACCATCTGATATTATTGGCCAAGAACATCATGGGCTATAAGAACCTTCTCGAGATTGTATCTCTAGGATATCTGGAGGGTTTTTATTATAAGCCCCGCGTCGATAAAGAAGTACTGCAGAGGTGCAGTAAAGGGCTCATCGCGCTTTCAGCCTGTCTTAAAGGAGAGGTGGCGCATTTTTTACTTTCAGACCAGCATGACGAGGCCAGGAAGGCCGCGTTGGCTTACGCGGATATTTTCGGTAAAGAAAACTTTTATTTAGAACTTCAAGACAATCAGCTTGAAGAACAGAAAAAGCTTAATTTGGCCATAATAAGCCTTTCAAAAGAGTTGAATCTTCCCGTCGTCGCGACCTGCGACGTTCATTATCTTGACAAAACCGACGCGAAAGCTCATGACGCTCTTCTTTGCATACAGACCCAGGCGACCCTTGACGAGACAGATCGTATGAGGTTCCAGACGGATCAATTGTATTTTAAGCCGCCGGAAGAGATAAAAAGGGCGTTTGCCGATATCCCGGAAGCTTTAGAGAACACTATTAAGATCGCCGATCAGTGCCAGCTTGAAATGGATTTTGGCCAGCTCCATCTTCCGCAGTTCAAGGCTCCTCTGGGCGAGAACAACGATGATTTTTTCTCGCGCCTGGTGGGAGAAGGGATAAAGAAACGATATGTGAAGATAACGAAGGAGATATCCGATAGGGTCGCGCATGAGATGCAGATTATAAAGGGAAGCGGATATGTCAGTTATTTTCTCATAGTATGGGATTTTATAAATCACGCGCGAGAAAAAAACATCCCCGTAGGTCCCGGGAGGGGGTCGGCCGCGGGGAGCATAGTAAGTTACGCTTTGGGTATAACCAATATTGACCCGTTGAAATACGGGCTTATTTTCGAGCGATTTTTGAACCCTAACAGGGTTACGATGCCCGATATTGACATCGATTTTTGTTTTGAAAGAAGAAATGAGGTTATAGATTATGTTATTCAGAAATATTCGAAGGAAAACGTCGCCCAGATCATAACTTTTGGAACCATGATGGCAAAGGGCGTATTACGGGACGTTGGCCGTGTAATGAATATTCCTTATGCCGAAGTAGACAAGATAGCCAAGCTTATTCCAAATGATCCAGGGATAACGCTTGAACAGGCGTTAGAGATCGAACCGGAACTTAGGAAGCTTTATGAGGATGACCCGGTGATACATCAGCTGGTTGATACATCTAAACGCCTTGAGGGGCTTAACCGTCACGCGTCTACGCATGCGGCGGGAGTTGTTATCTCGGATAAACCGCTTATAAAGAGAATACCTCTGTTTAAAACAGCCGATGATCAGATAACTACCGGTTTCGCGATGAAATCGCTTGAGAAGATCGGGATGCTTAAAATGGACTTCCTCGGGTTGAAGACGCTTACCGTGATCGATCAGACGGTCAAGATAGTTAAAAGAACAAAGAACATTGATATAAATATCGATGAGATCCTCCTGGATGACGAGAAGACATATAAACTTTTGTCAAAGGCCGAAACTTCGGGGGTGTTCCAGCTTGAGTCGAGCGGGATGAGGGATCTTTTAAGGAAGCTGGCGCCGTCTAGGTTCGAGGATCTTATAGCTATACTCGCGTTATACCGACCGGGTCCGATGGGAAGCGGAATGCTTGATGAATATATTAAACGCAAACAGGGACAAATAGAAGTTAAATATGACCATTCTTTTCTGGAGCCGATACTCAAGGAGACTTACGGTATAATAGTTTTTCAGGAACAGGTTATGCAGATAGTGTCGAAGCTCGCCGGGTTTACCATGGCGGAAGCTGATAACGTCAGAAAGATAATGGGCAAGAAGATCCCCGAAGCTCTCGAAGGCGTAAAGATAAAGTTTCTCTCAGGGGCGCAGAAGAATAAAGTGGAGTTCCCCGCGGCTGAGAAGATATGGGATTTCATATCATATTTTGCCGGATACGGGTTCAATAAATCGCATTCCGCGGCATATGCGCTTGTCAGTTACAGGACGGCGTATCTTAAAGCTAATTATCCCGTGGAATTCATGACAGCCCTTCTTACAAGCGAGAAGAATAATTCCGATAAACTGTCCGACTATATCAACGAATCTATCAGAATGGGCATAGATATACTCCCGCCCGATATTAACGAAAGTTTCAAGGATTTCACGGTAGTCGGGAAGGATATACGTTTTGGGCTTTCGGCGGTCAAGAATGTTGGGGAAGGCGCGGCTGAGGCGATAATAACTACGCGGCAAAAACAGGGAAGATTCGAGAGCATGTATGATTTCGCGCAGAAAGTGGATTCCCGTACGGCCAATAAGAAGGTCATTGAAAGCCTTATAAAATGCGGGGCCATGGATTCCACCCGTATTTTAAGGTCCCAAGCCATGGCTATACTCGATAAAATACTCTCGATGGCCGCTAAGGCTTCGCGGGACAGGAATTCCGGACAATTGTCTTTCTTTGGCGAAAGTGACGGCGTGGAAAGTTTTAAGGATAATTTCCAGGATGTACCGGCTATCCCGGAATGGCCGGAACACGAGCTTCTCACCAATGAAAAAGAAATGATCGGGTTCTACATAACTAAACATCCTCTCGCGAGATTCGAAAGGCTGTTAAACGCCTATTCGACCTGTAAAATATCGGAATTATCCACGATGACGGACGGACAGATGGTTCTTATCGGGGGTATCATAAATCGTGTGCGTATAACCGTGACCCGGAAAAAGTCAGAAAAGATGGCAATAGTAAATCTTGGCGATCTTGAGAATTTTGTGGAGGTTTTGGTCTTCCCCAAGTCCTATCGCAAAGCTCCCGAACTTATAATTGCGGATAATCTCGTATACATTCACGGGAGGCTTAATTTGCGCGAAGAGGAACCCAAAATAGTCGCGGAGGATATTATACCTCTTGAGAAGGTTAAGGAAATATTCACAAAGTCGGTGTTGGTAAAGATGTCAACACTGGGGCTTGAGGAAAAACTGATGATACGGATCAGAAATACGATTGGGAACTTTAAAGGAAAAACGCCTTTATTCATAGAGTTGGTCACAGCGGAGGGCCGTAAAATACGCCTTTCGACCGGAAAGGATCTGTTTGTCCACCCATCGGATGCGCTTGTGGAAGCGGTTGAGGAGATCGTAGGCGAGGGTAACGTGAAATTCCTCACAAAATAATATTTCGGCACCGGTATATATATACATAATAGACGTTGACACAAATTCTAACCCATAGTATTATAAGCACTTACCTGCCGCAAAGGGGGTAAGTGCTTAATTTTGTATAGTGTTTACGGTTTGATAAATAGGTAAATAATAAAGGAGGCGTACATGACTAAGAAAGATATCATCATGCAGATCGCGAACGAAACCGGTCTTAAGCAGATCGATGTGAAAGAGGTCGTCCAGCGTACTTTTGATATTATCACCGATAGCTTGAGCCGGGGGAAAAAGGTGGAACTTAGAAATTTTGGCATATTTAAGGTCAAGACCCGGAAGGGGAGACTTGGCAGGAACCCGAGGACAGGAGATGGTGTAAGTATCCCGGACAAGAAAGTGGTTTCTTTTAAGTCAGGGATGAGAATGAAAGTTGATGTTGAAAAAAGTCGATAATGTATTCTATCCTTTATAGCGGCGGGGAGATATGTCCGCCAGGGCAGATTGCCGATTAGGCATGGGTTAATGTACGTTAAGAGCGTATCAGGTCCGATTTCAAGGGTAAATTATGGGTAACCAGCCGAAATACAAGGCTTTAAGAGGGATGGAGGATATTTTGCCGGAAGAGGCGTATATCTTCCGATGGGTTGAGAATAAGTCCAGAGATATTTTTCATAGGTTCGGGTTTAAAGAGATACGAACTCCCCTTCTTGAAGATACTGAAATATTCATAAGAAGTATTGGAGAAGACACGGATATCGTAGAGAAGGAAATGTATACCTTCGAAGATAGAGGCGGGAAAAGTGTTTCTTTGAGGCCGGAAGGGACAGCGTCTATCGTAAGGGCCTATCTCGAACATGGTTGGCAGAATACGGAAGATATCGCTAAACTTTACTATTTTGGTCCTATGTTCAGGGGTGAACGGCCGCAGAAAGGAAGGTTGCGTCAATTCCATCAGATAGGGGCGGAGATCATAGGCGGCAGAGGTCCTTTTGTCGATGCTGAACTTATCTTAAACCTTAACGCGCTGTTGAAAGGACTTGGGATCGACGGATTCACTCTTTACATGAACTCGCTTGGATGTATATCCGATCGCGCGTCTTACCAGGAGATACTATTGGCATATCTGATGGGCAGGAAAGAAGGACTGTGTGATGATTGCAAAAGACGCATGGACAAGAATGTTTTGAGAGTATTGGACTGTAAGAAGGAAGCCTGCAGGATTGTCGTGAAGGACGCCCCAGCCATATCGGATCATCTGTGCGAAAGCTGCGGAGAGGATTACCGGACACTTGCCGGGCTATTGTCAGAGATGGGGGTCAATTTCAAGGTAAAAAAAGATCTTGTGAGGGGGTTGGATTATTATACCGGTACGATATTTGAAGTAAACCATCCGGCGCTTGGCGCTCAGGACGCGATAGCGGCCGGCGGCCGGTACGACAGCCTTATAAACGATATGGGGGGACCCGACACCGGGGCGACGGGATATGCCGTTGGGGTAGAGAGGCTCATGCTCGCGATCGAAAGAGATAAACTTCCGCGGGAAGAGAATGTCGCTATTCTGATACCCATCGGTTTTGGGGCGAAGATATACGCGTTTCATTGCGTAGAGAAGTTGAGAGACAGAGGTATTTGTTGTGAGATCGATCTATCCGGTCGTTCCGTTAAAGGTCAGCTCAGGAAGGCCCATAAAGAGGGGAGAAGGTTCGTTATCCTGATCGGGGAAGAAGAGATGAAGAGCGGCAAAGTCCTTCTTAAAGACATGCTTGGTGGTATCCAGGAAACTCTTGGGATGGATGAAGCCGCGGACAGGTTAAAAAGTTAAAAGTAAAAAGTAAAAAAGTAAAAATAACGGGAAGAGAAATTTAGCGCCAAGATACATTGGTATTGGGGGAATATGATACGGACGCATAATTGCGGGGAATTAAAGGCCGCGGATATATCAAAAGATGTTATTCTTTGCGGGTGGGTGGATTCGAGAAGAGATCACGGCGATATTATTTTCATAGATCTCCGGGACAAACACGGTATCACGCAGATCGTTTTCAATCCGGACCGTAACAAAAAATCACACGGCGAAGCGCATCGGCTTAGAAGCGAGTTTTGCGTAAAGGTGTGGGGCAAAGTATCAGCAAGACCGGAAGGGACTACGAACTCCAAGATCCGCACAGGAGAGATCGAAGTCGACGTGAATGAGATAGAGGTCCTCTCGGAGGCCGATACGCTGCCTTTTGAGATTAAGGACGATCTCGACGTTTCCGAAGAGGTGAGACTTAAATACAGATATTTGGATCTAAGAAGACCGGCGATGCAGAAAAGGCTCAGCATGCGGCACAGGGCAAGTAAGTTTATTACGGATTTCCTGGATAAAGAGGGATTTACGATGGTGGAGACGCCGATGCTGACTAAATCCACGCCAGAAGGCGCGCGTGATTATCTTGTCCCGTCTCGGCTTCAGTCCGGGAATTTTTATGCGCTTCCGCAATCTCCGCAGTTATTTAAACAGATCCTTATGGTAGCCGGGTTGGAGAAATATTTTCAGATAGTGCGGTGTTTCCGCGACGAAGACCTGCGCGCGGACAGACAGCCGGAATTCACTCAGATCGACATGGAGATGTCGTTTGTCGAGCAGGAAGATATATTTTCGGTATGCGAAGGGCTTTTTAACGGGCTTTTTAGGGAAATACTCGGGGTGAAGATAGAGTTGCCGCTAAAGAGGATGAGCCATGAAGAGGCTATAATGAAATACGGCAGCGACAAGCCTGACACGCGGTTCGATGTCCATCTTCAGGACCTCACTAAAGAGGCAGGCGAAAGCGATTTCAAAATATTCCGGGACGTTATTTCGTCCGGCGGTAAAATAATGGGGCTTTCCGCTCCGGGATACGGAGGGATAAGCCGCAAGGACATAGATGTATTAACGGCATTTGTCGCGGAATTCGGAGCGAAAGGTCTGGCGTACTTTAAGGTAGAAGAGGACAAGCTCACCTCGCCTATCGCAAAGTTTTTTCCCGAAGGAACACTTGACGCGTTTCGCAAGAGGACCGGGGCATTACCCGGGGACATGATATTCATAATAGCCGATAAAAAAGAAACGGCCTGCGGAGCGCTGGGCGCGTTGAGACTTAAGATAGGGAATGAAAAAAAACTTATCGTTAAGAGCCGGTACGATCTTTTTTGGGTGGTGGATTTCCCGCTTTTCAAGTTCAACGCGGAAGAGAACCGGTGGGTATCGGAACATCACCCTTTTACTTCTTTCAGAGAAGAAGACATGCGTTACTTCGAGAACGGCGAGTTATCCAGGATACGGTCGTTGTCCTATGACTTAGTGCTTAACGGAAGCGAGATCGGGTCGGGCAGTATAAGGATCCATAAACGTGATATACAGCAGAAAATATTCAAAGCGCTTGGTTTGAGTGAAGAAGAGAGCCGGATGAAGTTCGGCTTCCTTTTGGAAGCGTTCTCCTATGGTCCGCCGCCGCACGGCGGGATAGCGTTCGGGCTTGACAGGTTGATGACTCTTTTTACCGGGGACCAATCGATCCGGGATGTAATTCCTTTTCCTAAAACTCAGAAAGGGTTATGCCTTCTTTCCGGAGCGCCTTCGCCTGTGGGCGACGTGCAACTCAGGGAGCTGGGCATTAAACTTAGGAAAAAAGAATAAGGCATGTTGGTAAATGTAAAATTGGCAGCCTCCTTTGCCGAATGATTTACATATTGTTTGGTTTTGCCTGCCGGCAGGTTTACCTGCCGAAGGTAGACAGGGAGGAGTTAATTCGCACTTATCGCTTACGCTCCTTACAGTCGCGCAAGCGATGTGTTTACCCCCACGATAGTTTGCGAAGCAAACTGTGGGGGCTCATTAAAGGGAGGGAAGATGTTGATCAGATCAGTGGTTTTGTTCGCGGTGTTGGTTCTTGTTTCCGGGTGTGCTAGCGTGGATATGTATACCTTCAAAAAAGACCGTGTTGATCAGGAGTTAAGGGGTAACCAGGGATTTATGTCCGGCCAAGCTCCCGATGTTCAGGGGAGCCGCCAGCTTAAGCGCACGCTTTTTGGCGTGGATATCGAGCTCAAAGGGCTTTCCGGCGCGGAGGAAGAGGAGACGGTAGAAGAGGTAAAAAGCGAACCGCGGGAGGAAGCGCCGCAAAAGCCTGTGACCGACGAGAAGGTGACGGTTATAAGCTCGCCCGATAAACCCGGAGAAGAAGAATATATAAAATAAAAAATGGAAAATGTAAAAGTAAAACGGTAAAACTGCAAGTTAGAACTAAAAAAACGGCAAGAAAATGCCTGTTTAACTAGGAAGCGGAATAAGGGTTTTGACTTTAACTTGTGAGTTTTACTTTTTCGTTTTTATTTTTGAGTTTAAAAACTGATGCGGGGTGCTTGTTCCATAACCGAACCGGCGAACTACCGAACCAGAGAACCAGAGAACTAACCTGACGCGGTATGTGAGGTTCCACAATGAGCGAAGTAACCATAATGTTAAATAATGATTCCGAAGCGAAGATGCTTTTTGGAAGGCATGATGAAAACCTGAGGAAGATCGAGGGCCATTTCGCTGTTACGACGGTTTACAGAGAAGGTCTTTTAAGAATATCATCCGGGGAGATGTCTTCTCTAAAGGACGCGGAGAAATTTATCAACGAGTTTCTTGTTGTAATAAGAAAAGGCGGGCACTTATCCCCGCGTGACATCGATTACGCGGTAAAGAACGTTAATAACGTATCCCAGATAGACGAGATATTCCTGGATAAAATCACGGTAAGTTCTAAAAGGGCGTTTATTACTCCCCGAAGCGAAGGGCAGAAGAAATATATAGACGCCATTCGCGCGCATGACATAGTTTTCTGCATCGGTCCGGCCGGGACGGGGAAGACATATCTCGCGATGGCGATGGCCGTAAACGCGCTGAAAAAGGGAATAGTTTCCCGCATTCTGTTGACACGGCCCGCCGTTGAGGCTGGAGAAAGCCTGGGGTATCTCCCGGGGGACATGCACGAGAAGGTCAACCCGTACCTGCGTCCCTTATATGACGCGTTATATGACATGGTGGAACCCAACATGATAAGAGATTATATCGAGAGGGGTACCATAGAGGTCGCGCCTCTGGCATATATGAGAGGAAGGACACTTAACGATTCGTTCATAATAATGGATGAAGCCCAGAATTCTACAAAAGAACAAATGAAAATGTTCCTTACGCGTCTGGGTTTTGATTCGAAGACGGTAATAACCGGGGATGTTACCCAGAGCGATCTCCCGAAGGGTAAAGAATCCGGTCTTTCACACGCTAAGGCGCTGCTTTCTGACGTCGAGGGGATAAAGTTCATTTATCTCAAAGGAAAAGATATTGTGAGACATGAACTTGTGCAAAAAATAATCGAAGTGTATAAAATGGAAACTGAAGATGGACCTGAATCTGATCAATAGGATAAAACTTTCAAAGGATCTGAAAGAACTCGCTAAGAGGCCGGAAACCGCTTCGGCCGGAGTTGTCCTCGTTTTTATCATTGCGGCCCTGTCGAGTCTATTCGTGAGCCCTCATCTTTATCAGGTGAGCATACATGAAGGCGATATCGCGTTAAAGAACGTGTACGCGCCGTATGATTTTACATATCTGTGGGGGGCGGACGAGATCAGAACGATAGAAGCAAAAAAAGCTTCCGCGGCTGCCGTTCCGTTCTATCTCAAGAGGGATATCATTGTTGAGGAGGAAACGCGCGATAATATAGAAAAATTTTTTGATATAGCGGAAGACACGATAGACAAAGAGGGAACGATATCCGACAAGATCGGAGAAGTGAGAAGGCGTGCCGGGATAGATATTAACGATAAGTTTATCAAGGTTCTTTTGGAGACTACCGACGTAGATCTTATGAGGAGAAAGACGCTCGATGCCTTTGAGGCGGTAGCGGCCGTGGGCTACCTGGATGATGCTTCGTTCACGCTTCTTAAGGAGAACCATGTAAAGAAAGTGGTCGTGTGTTGTGTGGAGACCAGCGCGGAAGACGAAAAGGATTTTACGAGTATCGTCAACAGAGACAGGGTGCAGGATGTCCTGGAAAAATATGTCTCTAATGTTATGCAGAAAGACAGAAAAGAAAAACAGGCCGTAATGGCGGTACTGGATAAATATATCCGTCCCAATCTCGGTCTGGATAACGAGATGACGGAGGAAAAGCGAGAGGAAGCCGTACAAAATACCAAAGTTGCCTTCAAGGCGTGGGAGATAAAGAAAAACGAACTGATCATAGAGAAGGGGAAGAGAGTAGATCAACGCAATATCGCTCAGATAACCCAGATGAGGGGGGTTTTCCGCCCCGGGGTGAACCCGAAATTCTTTTGGGGGATACTTTTGCTATTCCTTGTGATGGGCGCGGTGGCGGCTATTTACCTTTTGTCGGTTGTCAGGATAAACATCTTTAGTCAGACAAAGAGCATTTCGATAATCCTCACCAATATGATGATAATGATCATCACCGCGGATGTGATCACCCGCTCACCGCAACCAAGCTGTTTTATCCCGCTAGCAGGCATGGGCATGATGCTGACACTCTTAGTGGGCTTTGATATAGCGTTCATTTCGGTCCTGTTCATGTGTGTGCTGCTTTCCATTACTATCGGCGGAGGTATCGAGCTTACGCTCGTATTTCTCGCGGGGAGCGTAGCGGGGATGTATGCCGTAAGGGACACCCGTCGCCGCTCCCATATGCTTTGGGCGGGGATGGCCGTAGGTTTGGCCAACCTTGTCGCGATATGTTGTGTCGGTCTTATCAACGGGATGGAATTTGATTTTTATCTGAGGGACGGGTTGTGGGCCGTCGCGAGCGGGTTTTTGTCGGCCTTCCTGGCCTTGGGGCTTCTTCCTCTCTTTGAGCATGTATTCAAAGTGCCGACAAATATAAGCCTCCTGGAAATATCCGATCTTAACCATCCGCTGTTGAAGAAGCTCGCTATCGAAGCCCCCGGGACATATCACCATAGCATAATGGTGGGTAATCTCGCGGAAGCCGCGTGCGAGGCAATTGGCGCTAACAGTCTTCTCGCGAGGGTAGGCGCTTACTATCATGATATCGGCAAGATACCCAAAGCTGAGTATTTCAGCGAGAACGAAATGGGCATGGGATCAAAGCATTCGCACTTGGCGCCGTCAATGAGCGCGCTTATAATCGAGAAGCACGTCAAAGAAGGTGCCGAGATGGCCAGAAAATACAAGCTCAATAATGCCATCGTGGATATAATAACTCAACATCACGGGGACAGCCTTATTTCATATTTTTATCAGAAGGCCCTGGAAAAGTCTCAGGACGGGGCCTCCGTAGATGAGGCAAATTTTCGTTATCCAGGCCCGAAACCGCAAACGAAAGAAGGCGCTATAATTCTCTTGGCGGATTCGGTTGAAGCTTCCAGCAGAGCTCTCGGTGTGCCGACACCGTCAAGCATAAGGAATCTCGTCAAAAAAATAATCAATAACAAATTTATAGATAATCAATTCGACGCCTGTGATCTTACTCTTAGGGACCTTAATAAGATCGCTGACAGTTTTGTCAGGGTCTTAATGGGGGTATTCCATGCCAGGCTCGATTATCCCGAAAAGGCAAAAAAGAGCGGCAACGGGACGGTATCCAATGGCGATAAGGATTTACAGCGAAAACCGAAACAAAAGAAAAAGAATTGATCTGGCAAGGGTGAATAGGATAGCCAGGATTGTGCTGGAAGAGGAATTAAGGAAGAAGGACGTAGAAATAAATATCATATTCCTTTCCAGCCAAAAGATCAGGATCCTAAATAAACTATACTTGGGGAAAAACGAAGCTACGGACGTTATAGCTTTTCCACGCGGGAAACGATATCCGGTGATTTCGGCCGGCGCGGATGGGGCCGGTTTTTTAGGGGATATCGCTATCTCTTCGGACAGGGCCGCGCGGAACGCGAAGGTGTTCGGGCAAAGCTATAACGATGAGGTGGAACTTTGTGTTATTCACGGCGTGTTGCATCTTTTAGGATACAGCGATACACAAAAAAAAGATCGTTCGATTATGAGGAGAAGACAGGATGAGTTTTTCGCGAAAACGAGGGGACACATATAGTAAAAGAGGTTTTCTGGATAGCGTAAACGCCGCGTTGGAAGGAGTGGTGCACACGCTTCTTACGGAGAGAAATATGCGGGTGCATTTTATCGCGGGATTTTTTGTGCTTATCGCTGGCGTGTATTTCAACCTCGAACGCATAGAATTCATGCTGCTCTGCTTTGCCGTTTCGTTCGTCCTGGTCGCGGAGATGTTCAATACTGCCGTGGAACACGCGGTTGATCTTGTCAGCAAAGAATCCCATCCCGTGGCAAAGATAATTAAGGATATTTCCGCGGGCGCGGTTTTTGTCAGCGCGATTAACGCGGCCATAACGGGATATCTTATTACGCTTAACAGGATCAATATCTCGATCGGCGGTTCGCTTTACAGGATAAAGCAGTCACCGTGGCATATCACGCTTATTGTGCTTCTGGTCGTGGTCGGCCTTGTACTTTTCATAAAAGTGTTGAGAGGAGAAAGAAACCTTCTGCGTGGTGGCATGCCTAGCGGACACGCCGCGGTAGCGTTCGCTTTGTGGGTCGTGGTCTCATTCGCGAGCGGCGATATGTTCATTTCCATACTTGTGCTTTTTCTCGCTCTCCTTATCGCGCGGAGCAGGGTAGCGGAGGGTGTCCATCGTCTTGTTGAGGTCATTATGGGAGCCGTTCTGGGTTCACTAGGGGCGCTCCTTATTGTACAGCTTTTATCATAGGGGTTTTGCGAGTCTAGGGGTGGATGGTTATCGGCCGGAAGAAAAAATAGTGTAACGCAAAAAAAAGCGGCGCCCGGCAAGGGGCCTGGATCAGGATGAGATAGGCTATGGCATCCCAAAGCGCTGAAGGTATTATTTTAAGAAAGTTCTATCACCGAGAAACGAGTTTTATCCTTATCGTATTCACGAAGGAATATGGTAAGGTCAGAGGCGTGATAAAAGGGGTGAGGGTCCCGTATCCTCAGTTCGCGGGTAATTTTGAGATATTTACGAAATGCCGGATCGAATTTTATAAAAAAAAGAGAAGCTCGTTGGACCTGATAACACAGTGCGAGGCGGTCGAGACTTATAATCCGGCGAGAAAAGCAATAGAAAGGTTGACATACGCAAATTATTTTATAGAATTAATAGACATAGTCACAGCCGATTATGATGTTAACGAGGAGCTTTATCAGGTTCTCTCGGACGCGTTGGGGTTGCTTGAAGGGGATTCGAGCGCTAAAAGGATCTCACGCATATTCGAACTTAAATTTCTGAAGGCGTTGGGGCTTTGCCCTCATCTCGAGAGGTGTTCGGCCTGTGACGGAGAGATAGGGGAAAAAATATATTTCAGGGAGAAGCTCGGAGGCGCGTTATGCGCTTCGTGCGGAGACCGGGACCCGTTGGCGGCGAGGATATCTTCCGGGGCTATAAATTTCATGCGCAAGGTTATATCAAGCGATATGTCCCGGACGGCGCGTTTCAAGGTCGAAAGAACCGTCGGAAAAGAAGTCGAGAAAGCTCTTTCCGGATTTCTGCGGTATCACATAGCGCGGCCGGTCAAGTCTATGAGGTTTATCGATCGTTTGGAAAAAGAAGGCATTACGCTATAGAACGGAGAATATTAATGACAGACAATGGCGAGGGACGGGTGGATCTGAAGGAAATAGCGAATCTTTGTAAGAGGAGAGGCTTTATATTTCAGGACAGCGAGATATACGGAGGTATCGGCAGCGTCTGGGATTACGGTCCGCTTGGCGTGGAGGTCAAAAAAAAGCTCAAGGAACTCTGGTGGAAGAGGATGGTCTACGATAGGGATGACGTAGAGGGGCTTGACGCGGCCATACTTATGAACCCCGAGACGTGGAAGGCTTCGGGGCACGTGGGTTCTTTTGCCGACATGTTGTCCGATTGTCTGGGCTGCAAGAAACGGTTCAGGGTGGATCATCTGGAAGGCAAAGATTGTCCGGAGTGCGGGGGCAAACTTACGGAACCGAAAAGTTTCAATCTGATGTTCAAGACGCATTTGGGATCTGTGGAGGGAGATTCTCAGGATATCTATCTCAGGCCCGAGACCGCTCAGGGGATTTTTGTGAATTTCGAGAATATCCTGAACACGAGCAGAAAAAAACTTCCGTTCGGAGTGGCCCAGACCGGCAAAGCGTTCCGCAACGAGATAACGACCGGCAATTTTATTTTTAGATGCAGGGAATTCGAGCAGATGGAACTGGAATATTTCGTTAAGCCCGGGGAAGATGAGAAGTGGTATGAATACTGGCTCGAGGAACGGCTGGAATGGTACGTATCGATCGGTATCCGCAGGGAAAGTCTCCGGCTCCGCCAGCATAAAAAGGAAGAGCTTGCGCATTACGCTAAAAACTGTCATGATATAGAATTCTTGTTCCCGATGGGATGGGCGGAACTTGAAGGTATCGCTAATCGCACGGATTATGATCTCAAGCAGCATTCACGGATAAGCGGTAAAGACCTGACATATTTCGACAACGCAACAAATCAGCGATATACGCCGTATGTAATCGAACCTTCGGCTGGTGTGGATAGAGGCGTTCTGGCTTTGCTTGTGGACGCCTATAGGAGCGAGACGGTGAGGGATAGAGAAAGGGTGTACCTCTCGCTGGATAAGCGGCTTGTCCCGATCAAGATAGCCGTTTTGCCTCTTTTGAAGAATAGACCCGAGATAGTGGACCTGGCGCAAAAGATCAGAAAAGATCTTGGTGGGGAGTACCGGGTTGTCTACGATGATACCGCGGCCATAGGCAGACTTTATAGAAGACAGGATGAGATAGGTACCCCGTATTGCGTGACTGTTGACGTGGAATCGCTGAGCGACGGGAAAGTAACGGTCAGGGACAGAGATACTATGGCTCAGGAGAGGGTCGATGTCTCGCGGCTGAAAAAATATTTCTCGGAAAAGTTCGAATAAAGAACAAACACACGGGTCTCGGGGAAAGCAAAATGCTTTTCACATGACCCGGCTGAAAAAGAATAAAACAAGAAGGAGGAATGGTAACAAAATGGGAAAGAAAACTTTGAAGAAGACATCTCTAAAAGGGTCCGCTAAAAAGAAAAAGAACGTTTATTTTTTCGGCGGCGGAAAAGCTGACGGCAACGAAAGCATGAAGAACCTGCTCGGCGGCAAAGGCGCTAACCTAGCCGAAATGGCCGGCCACCCGAAACTTAAATTGCCTGTCCCGGCGGGATTCACCATAACTACGGAGGTGTGCACGCATTACTACAAGAATGGCGGCAAGTATCCGGCGGGACTTCGCGAAGAAGTGAACGCCTCGTTGAAAAAAGTCGAAATTTCCATGGGGAAGGTTTTCAACGATCCGGCGAACCCGCTTCTTGTTTCGGTGAGGTCCGGGGCCAGAAGGTCGATGCCGGGGATGATGGAAACCGTGCTCAATGTCGGGCTCACTTCCAGAACGATACCGGGCATGATCAAAGAGACCGGTAACGAGAGGTTTGTTTACGACGCGTATAGGCGCCTCATAATGATGTATTCCGATGTCGTTATGGAAAAGGCCGCCGGCAGGGAGATCAGTAAGGACGAAAAAGGGATACGCAAGATACTTGACGAAAAGCTCCACGATGTAAAAAAAGCTAAGGGTTACAAGTCAGACACGGACCTGACCGCGGAGGATCTTAAGAAGCTTGTTGTCGTGTTCAAGGATACCGTCAAGCAGGTCATTGGAAAACCCTTCCCGGATGACGCGACAGAGCAGCTCTGGGGCGGAATAGGCGCCGTATTCTCAAGCTGGAACGGTAAGCGCGCTTGCGAATATCGCCGTATCGAAAGGATACCGGACGAGTGGGGCACGGCGGTTAACGTCCAGTCGATGGTGTTCGGCAATATGGGGGACGATTCCGCCACCGGCGTCGCCTTTAGCCGTAACCCCGGGAACGGAGAGAATCAGTTCTACGGGGAGTATCTGATAAACGCCCAGGGCGAGGATGTCGTGGCGGGTACCAGGACCCCGGCACCGATAAACGAGTATTCCAAGAACGACCAGAGCAAGCACCTTAAAACACTTCAAGAGCTTATGCCGGAGATCTATAAAAAACTGGATGGTTACAAAAAGAGCCTTGAAACGCATTACCGCGATATGCAGGATATCGAATTCACAATTGAGAAAGGCAAACTCTACATGTTGCAGTGCCGTGTCGGAAAAAGGAACGGCACCGCGGCGATACGCATGGCCGTGGAGATGTGCAAAGAAAAGCTTATCGACGCTAAGACGGCCATAATGAGAGTCGCGCCGAGCCAGCTGGTGGAACTTCTTCTGCCGATGATAGACCCGAAAGCGGAACTCGCCCTGAAGGCGATAGCCAAAGGTCTTCCGGCCGGTCCCGGCGGCGCCGTGGGAAGAGTTGTATTTACTTCCGACGATGCCGTCGCATGGGCGTCGCGGGGCGAGAAGGTCATACTTGTCCGCGAGGAGACCTCACCCGAGGACGTCGATGGTATGCATAAGGCCCAGTCGATACTTACGACTAAGGGCGGGATGACGAGCCACGCGGCTCTTGTCGCGCGCGGTTGGGGCAAGTGCTGTATCGTCGGATGCGGAGATATCGAGATAGACAACGCAAGCAGGACTTTCACTACGAAGGACGGGCAGGTAGTGAAAGAAGGCGATTGGGTCAGTCTTAACGGCACTAAGGGCCTTGTTTACAAGGGTAAGCTCGGGCTTGTCGATGTGGATCTTGATCACAATAAGTCCTATGGAGAGTTCATGAAGTGCGTGGACAAAGTACGCGACATGAAGGTCCGTACCAACGCGGATACTCCGAAAGATTCCGCTCAGGCGGTAAAGTTCGGCGCCGAAGGTATAGGGCTTTTCCGCACAGAGCACATGTTTTACGGCGAAGGAAGCGATAAGCCGCTTTTTCTTCTTCGTAAGATGATCATGTCGAAGACGAAGGAAGAGCGCCGCAAAGCGCTTGACGAGCTTTTCGGTTACGTCAAGAGTGATATCAAAGCGACACTTGAGGTAATGAACGGTCTGCCCGTTACGGTGCGTTTATTGGACCCGCCGCTTCACGAGTTTGTGCCTCACAGCGAGGATAAACTTCAGGCGCTTGCCGCGGAGCTTGGTGTCGAGATGAGCGAACTTAAAAAACGAGCCGACGCGCTGCGCGAGAACAATCCTATGCTCGGGCACCGCGGCGTACGTCTCGGTGTAACCTATCCTGAGATAACAGAGATGCAGGTAAGGGCGATACTAGAGGCGTCCGCGGAACTGATCAAGTCCGGGAAAAAAGCCACCCCGGAGATAATGGTACCGGTTACCTGTACGCAAAACGAGCTATACAACCAGAAGGAGATAGTAGACAGGGTGTACGGCGAAGTTTGCCGTAAGTTCGGCCTCAAAAAGATATCGTTCATGTACGGGACCATGATCGAGATACCGCGGGCCGCGCTTTTGGCCGGGAAAATGGCGGAAGCGTCGGAGTTTTTCTCGTTCGGCACAAATGACCTTACGCAGATGAGCTTGGGTTTCAGCCGCGACGATATCGGGGGTTTTCTGCCGGATTACCTTGAATCCAAGATATTGCCGGCAGACCCGTTCCAGACCATCGATCAGGAGGGTGTGGGCGAACTTATGAAGTTCGGCATAACCCGCGGCCGGGCTGTAAGGAAGAACCTTAAAGTAGGCATTTGCGGTGAACATGGCGGGGATCCCGCCTCGGTGGAATTTTGCTATGAGGTAGGGATGGATTATGTAAGCTGTTCGCCATTCCGCGTGCCTATAGCTAGGCTTGCCGCCGCGCAGGCTGTTATAAAAAAGAATGATAAGGCAAAGAGATAGGATTACGTGTGGCCGCTATTATGCCGGTCTTTACGCGGCTTGGTAGCGGCCACGGTTATACTCTGTGCGGATTAAGGTCCAGACCACTCAAGAACATGAAGGAGGGCTGTTCGTGATAAGGGTAGCTGTATCCCGGGAGAGGGATTAGTTATCCTATGTCGCGGACGATATTTTTATGGATGCGATAAAATTATACTTGAAAGATATAAGGGATTTGCCTCTTCTGACGGCAGAGGAGGAAAGGTGGCTCGCGAAAAAGGTCAAGCGGGGTGATAAAAAAGCCCGGCAGAGAATGATAAAGAGCAACCTGCGCCTCGTGATCAACATAGCTAAGAAATACAGCTATCTAGGTGTCCCGATGCTCGATCTCATAGAGGAAGGCAACCTTGGTCTTATGAAAGCCGTTTTGAAATACGATCCGGACAAAGGGTATCGGTTCAGCACATATGCCGCGTGGTGGATAAAACAGTTTATAACGAGGGCCGTCGCGAACCAGGGCAAGACGGTGCGTATCCCGGTCTATGTGATGGAAATGCTTATGCGTTTCCAGAAGATCAAAAAACATCTCGTGCAAAAAATGAAAAAAGCGCCGCAACTAGGGGATATAGCCAAAAGGATGAAGATGCCGGTCGCGAGGGTCAAACAGCTGAACCATATGGCCTCGAATATATCCAGTCTTAACGCTCCTATCGGAGAGTCCGGGGATAGCGAATTTATGGACCTTATCGAGGACGAGAGTATCGTTACCTCCGTGGACGAGCTTACGAAATTTCTCTTGCATGAAAGGATAGAGGGTCTGCTTGACAAGATGACCGAACGAGAACAGAAGATACTAAGGCTCCGGTTCGGGCTTGACGACAACAGTGTTTCACATACCCTGAGGGACACGGCAAAGCATTTTGGTATTACCCGGGAACGCGTACGCCAGATCGAAGCCGCGTGTATGGTAAAGCTCCGGAAGATGATGGAGGAACAGGAACAGGAGGCCGAGGCGCGGCTTTTCAAGAAGGGTAAGAAGGTCTGATCTGTTTGGCGGTGAGTTGTTCTTTAATAGAGGAAAGAAGATCTATGCGGCGAGCGAATGTCCCTTTCTGTTATTAGCGGGCGCTGCGCCGCGGCTGTAATAGAGGAGAAGTATGTGCCTGTAGCTCAGACGGATAGAGCGACTGCCTCCTAAGCAGTAGGCCGGCCGTTCGAATCGGCCCAGGCACACCAGTAAAACAAAAAGCCCTGTCGTACAACAGGGCTTTTTGTTTTACAGAGCAATCGACAATCGAGAGTCGAGAATGGATAAGGAGTTCCGCTATCGCGGAACACTTGCATATCGATAATTCGATTGCGGTCGATTTTCGACTTTCGATTTTCTCTGGTTAAGAAAAAAGAGAGAGGAGATTTTTCTTGTTTATTGAATTTTCTTAATTTTGTGAGAGTTCGGCCATATGACAGGGGTTTTTGTTTTACTGAGAAATAGAGAATCGATAATAGATCGATGAGTTCCTTGTTACTCCGTTCCCGCAGTAAGGGGAGGGAGGTTATATCCTGCGCGCCTCCGCAATTTGCCTGTTATTCCCATACTTCAGGCGGAGAGTATCAAAGAAGTGTAAAATACTATTATCCTTATAGGCGGCAAATCGCGTGCGGCGCTCGGATATGCCCTCCCCATGCTGCATGAGATAATACGGACCTGTATGCGGTCGATCTTCGACTTTTTGACTGTACCAACGTCCCCCGTCCGAGCGAGCGTTAGCTCGCGAACGTCCCACGTTCCTCGGAACGCTTAGCTTTTTGCTTCTCTCCCCCGACTCTGACTCTTCGCAACCAACGAACTATCGAACCGGCCAACCGGCAAACCAACACATCTCTGGTTATGGAGTACCTAATGTGATATACTGACCAAATAAGTCGCAGAGATCAAGCCGTAAAGGAGGATAACAGATGAAATGCCGCTTTTGGGTGATAACAGCTATTCTGCTCGCGGTGATATCCGCGTCATCGTTTTATTCTGTCGCGGAAGAGATCCGGACGAGTGACCGAGACGTACAAACGCTTCTTTCGGACGCGGACGGGTACATGTCCGAAAAAAAATGGGATAAAGCGCTGGAAGTGTTCGACCAGATATTTGAACTCGACCCGTCCAACGAGACAGCCCTTTTAAGGGCGGCGTTCATAAATTTTCAAGTGCGAAAAGATAGTGAAAAGGCGTATGGGTACGCGAAAAGGCTTCTGGAGATAAATCCCGAGAATTATCTGGCGCTTGTCATATTAGGACATTGCCACGTCCTGCGCGGGGAGATCGATACGGCGATAGGCTGTTTCGAAAGATCTGTCGCGATAAACCCGAGTGACGAGGATTCGCTGACGATGCTGGGGATGCTGGAGCTCAACTACAGGGACGATCCCAAAAAAGCGGTCGGTTATTTCGAACGGGCGTACGCGGTGAACCCCGCGGGTATCGAAACGCTTATCAACCTGGCGGGGATCTACCTTGACATCATTAAGGACCTGGATAAAGCGGCTAAATACGCTGAAGAAGTTATCGCGCTCGATGAGGGAAATTATATGGCGTGGGTGATATTGGGAGAGGTGAGTATCAAAAAAAATGAGATGGACAAGGCTTTGGAGTGTTTTGATAAGGCGGTAAAGATGTCGCCTAACGAGATCACTTATTACGCCATAGGGCTTTGTTACGAAAAGATGGGCGAGCTTGATAAGGCTAAAGAGGCTCTCGAGACGGCGCGTGAAATGAATAAGGACGATAATTTTGGAGTCGATATCGACGCGGCGCTGGGAAGGGTCACTAACGCTGATGTATAGGCCCAGTTTTTTCTCCGGGCAGAGGTAACGACCTGGCTATAATCAATGTTGTCACGCAGTCTTTCATTGTCTTTTCCGAACAAGGTATAAGATCCGGTCATCGAAGGGCTTTCCTGAAGAAGATGAGTCTTCTCGGGATGAACGATACTGGACGAAGAAATCGGATACAGGTATATTTACTGTGATGGATCGGTATATTTGCCGGATGAGATAGCATTATGATCGCGAAAAAAATAATATCGCTGGGCATGTTTTTAAAGATCGTGTTCTTAACCGTCGTATCTTTTGGAGGGGACGGGAAAGAAGTAAAACTTCCCGATCTTATCCCTTTTGGTTTTAGGCTGTCGTCAAATGAAGTTTCCGTCAAGGTGCAGAATCTGTATGATGCCCCGGAAGTGCTTAAGAACGTAAAGGTGACGTTTTCGCATGTTTTTTTCGACAAGCATGGGAATCGGGTCAGTGAAAAGCTTAAGGACGCGCATATAAAAGAACTGCCCTGCGGCGGTATGTCCAAAGCTGTCAGAGTAACGGCGCGTCTTCCGGCGACTATTTCTTACACGGATAAGGCCATTGAAGCCGTTGTGGACCCGGATAATGCTATCGAGGAGGCGAGCGAGAAAAATAATACCGCGAATAATTCCGTAAAGCCTCAAGTGTCTGCGGGTGCCGATATGTATGGGAAGCTGAATTTAGAAAAGTAGTATATGTTTTAGAAGTTTTAGCTTTGCGAAATTTCGCGGGCAGAAGGCTTACTTTGAAACGAAACGGATTTACACTCATTGAGATCATGATAGTCGTGACTATCATAGCCGTGCTTCTATCGATTTCCATACCGAATTTTTTTAAGACCCGCCAAACGGCGCAAACGAACTCGTGTTTGGCGAACCTAAAATGCATGCAGGATGGTAAAAACCTTTGGGCGATAGAGAAGGGAGGCACTTCCAAAACTGTCGTAAGTTGGTCAGACTTGGTCCCGGTATATATCAAGACTACGCCTTCTTGTCCCGCGAAAGGGACGTACTCGATCAATACGGTTGATAGTCTGCCGACCTGCAGCGAGTCAGGCCACGAGCTGCACTGAGATCCATGGGGGACCCGGCGCTTTATGAGGGCTTGACGCATTGCTTCAAAACACGTATAACAATAAGTGGTAAGATTTTTTTGCTTGTGTGAGACCTTTCGGGGTTTGAGATTTTTGCTCCACATGGCGACGCGGGAGAGAATGAGGCGATATGAAAACTATTCTAATCCTTGATGATGATAAAGAGCTGGCGGAGATGCTGACGATACCTTTGGTCGAGAAAGGGTATGACGTAATTACCGCCGCGAGCGGAAAAGAAGGTCTTGAAAAACTTACGGAGAACGAAGTCGATCTTATCATCCTGGACCTAAAACTTACTGACATGAGCGGTCTCGAATTTTTCAGCAAGGTATCTACCCCCCATGGACGGTCCAAATACCCTATACTTGTGATGACGGGGCGATCGGATCTGGAAACCGTATTTCAGGATATAGACGTGGAGGGATTTATAGCTAAACCGTGCGATCTGGATGATTTTATGAAAGCGGTTGACAGGATAATCACGGCCCGTCGGACAAGAGGCGGTGTTTTTTTGATAGACATAGAGGAAAAGGCCCACACAAAAGCGATAAGGGAGGCTCTCGAGAGAGAGAATTACCGCGTGATAGTCGCCGAGGGAATAACGATGCTTAGGGAAAAACTGGCCGCGTTCAAACCGGATTGCATAGTAATGGAATATATGCAGGACGACCTCCCGGGAAGTGAATTTATAGCCAGGATAAAGGAAATACTGGCCGGATTTTCACCTAGCGATTGGCCCGGGGTCCAAACTGTCCCGGTCATAGTTTATACGGTGTCCCGGAACGATATCGAACGCGAAAGCCTGGCATCCGGCGCCGACGTATGTGTAAAAAATCCAAGCGATCCTGAAAATATAGTCACCGAAATACGCAAAATGGAACAAAAGAATAAGGGGCGGGGAGAAGAGATCTAGGTTTGTTTTAGATCGAAAAGATTATACGTTTTGTCGTTCCCGCAGAGTTTGGAATATTTCCCGTCTTTTAAACCGTTTCTGAAATATCCGGCCGGACAAAAATAACATTTAACGCAGTGTTTGAAGATATCCATGAAAAGAAAATATTACAAGGACAGACCAAAACCGGAGCTGGTTGCGCCGGCGGGGTCGTGGGAGACCCTCACAAGCGCGATAGCTTCGGGTGCCGACGCCGTTTATTTTGGGGTGAAGGGATTTAACATGAGGCGGTCGGCGGCGAATTTTGATATCCTTGAACTTAAGAAGGTCATGGCGACATTAAGCCGCGCAGCCGTTAAAGGATACCTCGCGCTCAACGTGACCGTGTATGATGACGAGCTCGTGAAAATAGAAAAGGTACTGCGTAAGGCCAGGGAGGCCGGGGTCGATGCCGTGATAGCGTGGGATATGGCCGTTCTTGATATGGCGGTGAAAACCGGTCTTAAAGTGCATCTGTCAACCCAGGCAAGTGTCAGTAATTTTGCCTCGATGAAAGTTTTTAGTTCATTAGGCGTAAAGCGGATAGTCCTGGCGCGCGAATGCACATTAAGACAGATAACGGCGATGATAAAAAAAGGACGGGCAGAAGGGCTCGATTGCGAAATAGAGACGTTTATCCATGGAGCGATGTGTCTGAGCGTTTCGGGAAGATGTTTTATGTCGGAAGATTCATTCGGCCGGTCGGCAAATAGGGGTGATTGTTTGCAGCCCTGCAGGCGAGAATTCATCATAGAGGATATCGATAGAGAATGCAGGTATGTTATAGGCAACAATTATGTTTTAAGCGCGAGGGATTTATGCACGATCAGGTTTATCGACCGGTTGATCGACTCCGGCATTTCCGCGTTCAAGATAGAAGGAAGGATGCGCCCCGCGGAATATGTAAGGATAGTGACATCAGCGTACAGAGAGGCGATAGACGATCACTTTGAGGGGCGCCTGACAAGGGACAAAAAAGAAAACCTGTATAAAAGGCTTCTCGGGGTTTTTAATAGGGGATTTGACGAGGGGTTTTTTATGAAACGTCCGGCTGGACCGGGGAAGGAACCGGCGAGACCCTACGAAAAGATATTTGTCGGGGAGGTCAAAAAGTTTTATAGGAAGATAAGCGTGGCGGAAATAGCGTTATTTTGCGAAGGGATCAAGACCGGGGATGAGATACTTGTTACCGGGAGGAGAACCCCCGCGCAATTCATGGAAGTGACAGATCTGGAGATCGAGCACAAAAAAGTCAAGTCTGCCGAGAAAGGCGGATCGGTTGGGCTTAAATGCAAGTTCGAGGTCCATCCCGGGGATAAAGTTTTTCTCTGGAAAGAGGATTAACATGGCTGACAATGTCGGGAAAAAGTTCGAGGACTGGACAAAGGGGTTAACTTTGGAAGAGAGCATGGTAAGAATCTTTGAGAATATCAGGGACATTCCTTATTACATTTCGCCGGAGCTTTTTGACCGGGAAACCGGACCGAGAAAAATGCTTGTCCAAAATAGGGGTTTTTGTAATCCTAAACACTATCTTATGGGAATGATGTTTGAGAGGCTTGGGATGAAGGTGAGATATTGGAGCTGTTCCTTTAGGTGGGATGAGATGAGAGTAGATTGTCCGGAAGAGATAAAAGAAGCGGCCAAGAGACTTCCCTATACATATCATTTGGCCTGTCATGTGGAGATCGGGCATAAATGGGTCCTGGTTGACGCGACGTGGGATAAAACGCTTTTAAGAACGGGATTCCCCGTCAATTTGGAATGGGACGGCAGAAACGGGATGAGACCGGCGGTGATCCCGATAAAAGAGTTTGTGCATAAAAGCGCGTCCGAAAGAGAGAGTGAGTTCATCCCGAAAATAATGGCATATACGGCGAGAGAGAAACTTAGTCTTGCGAGGTTCGCCACAAGGATCAATGCCTGGCTTAATGATGTCAGAAGCGACATTGAGTTTTAATGGTTTTCGTGTTAGAATCACACCGATATAGTTTTGATAATTAAACTTTGCCGGCGAGAGGGGGCGTATGATAGATCTTCACACGCATACGATACTGAGCGACGGAGTGCTTATCCCGAGTGAACTTGTAAGACGCGCAAGTGTTCTCGGGTGCGAGGCCATCGCTCTTACCGACCATGTTGACGATTCTAACATAGAACCTGTCATAATGGGTCTTGTAAATGTTTCCAGGACGCTGAATAAGTACTGGGACATTTTTGTAATTCCCGGGGTGGAACTTACGCACCTGCCTTTGGAGCGATTCCCGGAACTAGTGAAGTTCGCGAGAAGGAAGGGAGCGAAGATAATAGTCGGACATGGGGAAAGTCCGGCTGAACCGGTGATAAGAGGTACCAACCGTGCCGCTATCGAAGCGGGGGTAGATATTTTGGCCCACCCGGGGTATATAACGGAGGAGGACGTTTCTTTAGCGGTAAAAAAGGGGGTGTATCTCGAAATGACCCTGAGGAGAGGACATAAAGAGGCGAACGCGCATGTTCTTAAAATCTCTGGCAGAATGGGCGCGGAGATTGTGTTAAATTCTGACGGGCACTCTCCGGAGGATATTTTACCGGCCGATAAAAGAACTGAATTTCTGGCCACCTATACAACTTCTGAAGATGTAATTTGCCGTATAGTGAAGAACTCTGAGCGCATAGTAAAAGCGATTCGGTCTGAGAAATAAAAATCCCGCGTAACTACCAATTTTATTCTCTTAACGAATATTTTTTAACTATTTTTGGCTTGACTTGAATAGTGGATATGTTATACTTCTAAAAATTAGATAACACCATTGTTAATTAAAAGTTAGCTCATTACGATTATAGAATGTACCGCCGAGGCAATTTCGATACAGGCAAGGAAAGGGGGGAGGAAATACATTATTTGAATAATGCTGCCAGGGGTTGCCAACTTTAGCACTAAGGCGATACTTATAAAAGAGGACGAAGAAGAGAAAGTTTAAGAAGTACGATATACATCACTACTTTAAGGAGGTAGGATGAAGTTATTTAGACTATTATGTGTATTAGCGCTCGTTCTCGTGGCGTCCACGATGGCGTATGCTGAAACACAGAGCGTTAAAGTAAGCGGAGATATTGCGCTCCGTTCGTTCGCCAGAGGCGATTATGATCTCGATGCGGATGATATCGAGGCCAACGCCGGTACTGAATCGAACGATTGGGCGACATATCTACTCAACACAGCGGAAGTACAGGTCGACGCGGACCTTACCGACAATGTCGGCGGTACGATAAGACTTATCAACCAGAGAGTATGGGGCGATGACAACTTTGATTCTGATGCCGCGGGCGAACTGCAGACAGTTACCGCCAACGGTCAGACATTAGCAAGGGCAACTAACGGAGCTGGCGCGGCGTTTGAGGTCCAGGTCGACCTTGCTTACATCGAGTTAAAAGAGTTCCTTTATTCTCCGCTTACGCTGAAGTTAGGGCGTCAGGATCTTTGGTTCGGCAAGGGTTTTATTGTCGGTGCTAATTTTCTTGATCCTTCAAGTGGGATCGGCGCCGGTTCGATCTATCCTTATGAATACACAGCGATCACATCGTTCGATGCCGCGCGCGCGACATTGGACTACGATCCTTGGACCATCGATGCCGTATTCGCGAAGATAGCTGAGAACTCGGACAGATCAGACGATGATATCAACCTTTATGGTGTTAACGTGGGTTACGTTTTTGATTCCTACAACGCGGAAGCCGAAGCGTACTACTGGATGAAGCAGTCGAGGAATCTTGGCGGTACTGTCGCGGGGCGTGTTATACCGCTGGTAAGCGCCAATGGCAACGTAGAGAATGATGTACATACAATCGGTGGACGTGGCAGCTTCGATCCAATCGAAGACTGGACGCTCGCTCTCGAAAGCGCGTATCAGTTCGGTCAGTATCTGAATACGGACGCGCAGGTAACGGCTAGAGACAGAAGCGCGTGGGCGCTCGACGCAAGCGCGGAATGCCGCTATTGGCAGGATAACTTCGCGTGGAAACCCGTTCTTGGCATAGAGTACATATATTACTCCGGCGAGGAATATCTCGGCGACCAGGGCGCGGGTACGGTAGGCAAGTATAATGGTTGGGACCCGATGTTCCGCGGTAAGTTTGACACCGCGATCAGGGAGTTCCAGAACGTATACTACAATACCGCCCAGGCGAGTACCCCGTCGTTCACGAACCAGCATCAGGTATTGGTGACCGGTTCGGTAGAGCCGACGGACAGTTTGACGGCGAGTGCGACTTACGGGCACTTCTGGCTAGTTGAGAAGTTCTCGTCGGTCTTGAATCTGAGCAACCAGGATATCGGCGATGAAGTCGATCTTCAGCTGACTTGGGATTACACGGAAGATGTGCAGTTCAACCTTTTGAGCGCATGGTTCTTCCCGGGTGATCATTGGTCAAATGGCCAGGATGATGTGGCCAGCGATATCGTTGGTACGGTAAAACTTAGCTTCTAAGTGGTATAAGTAGAAAGCTATAAAAAAGCTCCGGTATCCGAAAAGGATACCGGAGCTTTTTTATTTGCCCCGGACCATTCTCCTAAGGTGGTGCTGCCCGGGGCCAAGAAGGTTCTGGGCTCTTGTTCCGGCTCCAATGTGGCACGGAAAGTTTCGTCCCATGCCTGCCTCAACCTTAAATCCCAACCTACCTTTGGCCTGCGTATAAGGACGAAGTGGAGTAGTGCGCAGACTGGTTCACCAGTTGACCGCGCCCGGAGGCATAAATTGTTCCAGTTTCCTATTGCAAATTTCGCCATACATATTAGAATATACCTAATTATGCCGAGTGAAATTGAGAAGTGATATCACGAAAGGGGAAAGCATGACTAAAGGCAAAGATGACCAAAAAGTCGAGGTAATGGCAATATTTTCATATCTATGGATTTTGTGCCTTATCCCGCTCCTTAAAAAAGACAAGAACGATTTCACGCTTTTTCATGCGCGGCAAGGACTTGTATTGTTTCTCGCGGAGATAGGGGTGTGGGTCTTTGGTATAGTGCCGATAATCGGGCCGCTAATAGGGCTTCTAGGTTTTTTGGCTTGCGCGGCACTTTCTATTATCGGGATATCGCAGATTATTAAAGGTAATGAGTGGAAGATGCCCGTTCTCGGAGAGTGGGCCCAAAAGCTTAAAGTGTAAAAAGGCCATATTCGTGAAGCGACTGATAAAGATATTAAGCATGATCTTAATCGCAGTCGTTGTCCTGGTCGTAGTAAAATTTGGTCCTGATATTTTTTTTCGCTACAAGGAAAAGCAGAAAAAAGTGGAACGTATCGTTGTCAAGACTTTCTCGTTTGATGACGACGGGCTTAAGAAATGGGAAGAAAAAAAATTATCCGGTAAAAAGACCAAGTATAGCGCTGCGGAAATAGAGGGCGATAAGGCCGTTAAGGCCGAAAGCGTTGATGCCGCCTCGGCGCTTTTCTACAGACAACGCTTATCATTTCGGGGTAAACCTTTTTGTAGCTGGGAATGGAAGGTCGACAAATTCCCCACGAGGAAAGGTCCGGAAAGATTGGACTCAAAAGAGGAATTCGATTTCGCCGGACAGGTTTACGTGATATTTTATTCAAGGTTTTTTCTGAAGACCAAGGCCATACAGTATTTGTGGGCTAACGGAACGGAGACCGGCACGACATGCGCGAGCCCCTATACCGGTAATGTTAGGATGCTGGTGCTTAGATCGGGGCCGTCGGAAGGTTGGGTTAAGGAAGAACGCGATATCGCGAAGGATTTTCAGAAACTTTTCGGTGAAAAACTGGACAAGGACATAGTCGCGGTATCGTTCATGACGGATTCCGACAGTACGGACTCGGAAACTTGCGCGTATTACAGGAACATGGTCCTTGGTTATTTGGGAGATGCCGCG
>CAZOMD010000002.1:72849-83154 GCA_964580895.1 uncultured Planctomycetia bacterium
TACTACTGTGAAGTGCCTTTGCCCCGAAAGAGAGGATATGTCTATTAACTCTGATTCCGATCCCGTGTTCGGATTTACGTTAGCAAATCTCGGCGGGAGAGCCGATAAATTAATGTGTTTTTAGGATTTAAATTTGTGACCCGGGCATCCAAAATTTGTTATATGTTTTTATGTTCTGGGTTTAAGGGAACCTATATTTCGGTAAAGAAATTGAAATATTCTCTAAAAAATTATAGTGATAATTTTGGGAGTAACGAAAGGAGCTGCCATTAGATACCTAAACCAATCTTTACAATTTCGATACCTTTTCATCATTATTTTAACGATGATCTTTCCGACGGCAGTCGTCGGAGGGTGCCTTTATTACCTTATTTTCAATATAATGGCGGACCAGATCGCCCTGCCTGACTTTATCGTTAGGGACCTCGCGCCTGTCATAGAGCGGATTAATTTCATACTCGCGGTAAGTCTGCCCGTGGTTTTCCTGATTTTAATAACATGGGCGGTCGTTCTCTCATACAGATTTGTGGCGCCCCTGGAACGTCTGGAAGAGGACATTAAACGCATCGATGAAGGAGACTACAGTGTGCGCTTGCAGATAAACAAGGATCACGATCTTAGCCCTATCGCCAAAGTGATCAACGATCTTGTCGACAAACTTGAAAGAAAAGGTGAATAAAGTTATGGCGATACACAAGACGGCGATAGTTTCGCCGGACGCGGAACTGGATAAGACCGCCGAGATCGGTCCAGGCGTTATTATAGAGGAAGGCGTGGTGATAGGGCCTGGGGTCAGGATAATGGCGAACGCGTACATCTGCGCCGGTACGGAAATAGGAGAGGGGACGGCGATACATATGGGCGCGGTGATCGGCCATGAACCGCAGGATCACGCGTATAAAGGGTGGAAGACCTATACTAAAATAGGTAAGAATAACGTTATTCGCGAATACGTGACGATACACCGAGGAACTAAGGAAGGGTCGGCCACGGTAGTCGGCGACAACAACCTTCTTATGGTCCAGGCGCATCTTGGCCACAACTGTGTGTTGCAAAATAATATCATAATCGCGAACAGCGCTCTTCTTGCCGGTTATGTCGAAGTCGAGGGGAACGCTTTTATCTCGGGGAACGTGGTGTTCCATCAATTTTGCCGCGTAGGGCGCTACGCCATGGTAGGAGGGTTTACTGGCGTGAATAAGGATGTCCCGCCATACATGATAGTGCGAGGGCCTTCGCTTGTAAGGGGCATAAATTTGGTCGGGATGCGCCGCGCGGGGTTCAAGTTGGAGGCCGTAAGAGAACTAAAGGAGGCGTACAGGATACTTTTTCAGTCCGATAAGAATACGAGTGAGGCGCTGGGGGAGATAAAGGCGGTATTATCGCCTTCGGATGAGGTCTCTATCCTGGTTTCTTTTATCGAGAAGTCAAAAAGGGGGATATGTAAAGGCAGTACGGTGGCGGCTAAAAAGATGTTCGCGGATTTTGGCGACGAAGAATGATCTTTTATCCGCGGGGTAAAAAGCCGATTTGGTCGGGAATGTATTAACGAAGGGAGAAACATAATGGATAAGATGGATATGAACGACCTTATAAAAAAGTATGAACCGGTCGTGAAAAAAACCGGAGAACAATTGGCGAAAGCCGTGAAGAACGCGGAAGATGATATAGTGAAAATGTACAAGGTAGCGCAGACCCATGTCGAACTGCAGATGAAGAACCTGCAGCGGGAGAAACTTTATTATGATCTTGGCAAGTATGTCGCGCAAAGGCTTGCCGATAACACGCTTGATGTGGCGGGCCTTGAAAAATTCAAGAGCGAGCTTCTCAAGATCGCTTCCGAAGGGGATAGAATAAAGAAAAAATTATCTAAAATAGACGCGGTCAGGAAGAGAAAAAAAGGTTTATCTGAAAAGTGATATTTCTGCCGAGGCAGGAAAGGATGGGTAAAGATGAAAAGATTTTTTTGTTTGTTGTGTATTTTGCTGGGGATGATATCCCTGCTGGTAGTTGAGCCTTCCAAGGCTGACAGCGAGGTTAATTATAAGATAAAACGCCTGACCAGTCAGCTATATAACCGTTCCGAAGCCATGGATGCCCAGAGGTTATTGGTAAGTTTCGGCCCGGAGGCGTTGAAGTATGTCGTTCCTCTTCTTGAGGACAAAAAAAGCGAGTCGGTAAGGGTGGCGGTATTACGGATAATCGCCGATATCGGGGATCCGTCCGCGGAAGACGACGTTGTAAATGTGCTTGGGGATAGCGCCTACAGGGTAAGGCAGGAGGCCGCCAGGACATTAAGCGTTATCGGGAAGAAAAAGACCACAGTTGAGCCTCTGAAAAAACTCATAAGGGATTATAACCCAAACGTGCGATATTATGCCGTTAAGGCGCTCTCAGTGCTGGCCGGGGTCGAGGAAAAGGATCTTTTTCTCGCCGCGCTTTCTGATTATGACCCAAGGACGCGTGTTGCCGCTGTTATAGCGCTTGGCAGGCTTAAAGTACAGGAGGCCGTTCCTTATCTCGCGCAGATGGTGAGAGATTATGAGCCCGCGGTCAGGATGGAAGTCGCTAAAGCCTTGGAGTTGATCGGGTCCGAGACTTGCGTGCAGCCCTTAGTCTGGCTTTTGAGTGATCCCGATGTAAATATACGCGTCCAAGCGATAGACACGTTAAACACGATGAATTTCCCCATAGCCGATGAGCAGATCGCGCTTGCCGCTGACAGTGACGATCCCAGGGTGGCGAGCCGTTCGATAGAGGCTCTCGGAATGAGGAATAGTTCAAGGGCGCTTGAAGTCGCGCGTAGCCACGTCGACAGCGAACACATGGCTGTCAAGCTGGCGGCTCTCGGCGTTATCAGTAAACTTGGCGGCAAGGAAGAAAAAGTTCTTTTGGAAAATCTGCGGGACGCCGAAGCTACGGCTGTGAGAAAGAAGGCCGGGGAGGCGTTGGCGGAGGTTGACACTAGAGTATGAAATCAATCGATGTCCGCCGGAAAGCGAAGATATATTCCGCGGTAAAGCTTCGTCTTTTCATCACGGACATTTTGTTGTATGTTATCCTATTGTGCGCGTTCCAGTTCCTCGTGGCAAAGGATCTTTCAGCGTATTTGCTTGACCGAACAGGGAACTTCTACATGGCGTGCGCCTTTTTTTCGTTCATTTTCATGGTCTCTATGCGGTTTTTGGGGCTTCCGCTTGATTTTGTGAGGGGGTTCCTTGTAGAAAAATACTTCAAACTTTCTAACGAAACCTTGTGGGGATGGCTTTTTGATGAAGCCAAATCTTTCGCGATAAGCCTGATCCTGTCTCTCTTGTCTATACAGGTGTTTTATCTGGTTATACGCAATTTTGTCTCAAGCTGGTGGTTGATACTCAGCGTGGTTTGGATTTTTTTCTCCGTTGTCATCACGAAGGTAATGCCTGTCGTATTCCTGCCGCTTTTCTATAAATACTTGCCGCTTGAAAATGATGACCTGAAGCAAAGGGTGCTGCGTCTCGCGGAAAAGGGCGGGATAAAACTGTTGGATGTGTGCCGGATAGATTTTAGCCGAAAGACCGTCAAGGCAAACGCCGCCCTTATAGGCTTGGGAAGGACGAGACGGGTGATCCTTGGCGATACGCTTTCGGGAGAGTTTACTAATGATGAGGTGGAAACGGTAGTGGCGCACGAGTTCGGCCATTTTAAGCTTCACCACATGTGGTCGTTATTGGGGTTTTCCGCCGCGATAACGGTGCTTAGTTTCTACGTGCTTTTCGGTGTATTCGAGGGGTTGGTCTCCACGACAGGCGCGTCCGCGATCTGGGATTTTTCTCTCTTGCCGATCTTGATGCTTATGTCGTTCCTGGCGGGTTTTTTGATGAAGCCGGTCTATAATCTTTATTCGAGGGTCCTGGAGAGTTCGGCGGACAGATACGCGCTTCAGATCACGGGAGAACCTGATGTTTTTATATCCATGATGACGAAGCTCGCGGACAGGAACCTTTCTGACATGGAACCCGGGTTAGTCCGCAAGATATTTTTCTACGATCATCCTCCGATAAGGGAGCGGATAAAGATGGCTGAAATCTTTAAAGCCGGGATGAGGAGCGATGCGCGGTAAAGAGGATGGGCTTTCGGGTAAGGCCATTAAGTTGCGGCGCATTTACCGCGTTCTGGAGGATCGTTTCGGCGACTTAAAGTGGTGGCCAGCGGATACAAAATTCGAGATGATAGCGGGGGCTATCCTTACTCAAAACACATCATGGCTAAACGTCGAAAAGGCCATAGCGTCTCTTAAGAAGGAAGGGCTGCTTACTCCGCATAAGGTTTTAGGATCGGACAAGCGGCTCCTTGAGAGATCAATAAGACCGGCTGGATATTTTCATGTAAAGGCGGAGCGGCTTAAAAATGTTTCCCGCTTTTTGGTGGCGAAAAAAAAGGCTCTGGCAAAAGGGTTCGGAGGGGTAAATACGGCCTCTCTTAGAGAGGAGCTACTGTCGGTTAACGGGATTGGGCCTGAAACAGCGGATTCCATTCTGCTGTACGCTTTTAAACGGCCGGTTTTTGTCGTCGACGCGTACGCTAAAAGGATATTTGCCCGGCACGGTCTTATTAAGGGGGAAGCGTCGTATGACTCGGTGCAGGAACTCGTTCATGATAATTTTCCCATGGAACAGAAGCCGCTTAATCAGTTCCACGCGCTGATCGTTGAAGCCGGTAAGATTTTTTGCAGAAAGACCGGGCCCAAGTGCGGGACATGTCCGTTAAAGGGATATTGATCGTAGGGTAGCTTTTTCGCGCAGTCTCGGTACTAACCCGGGTATGGGGTGGCTTACAGTCTTAATTGCCGCGGTATCACGCTCGCCGCGACTGGATAGTTTTCTCCGGCTGTTTCAAAAGGTCAAGGAGGTGTGAAATGATTTTCGGGTTGTTCGGGAAAAAGAAAGATACTGAAGAGGTGCTTGTGGGAGATGTAACACACTATTTCAGAAAAGTAAAAGCTGCTGTCATACGCTTAGGGAAAGGTGGTCTTTCCGTCGGCGAGGAGGTCCTGATCAGGGGGAAAGAGGAGGAGTTCAGGCAAAAGGTCGAATCTATGCAGATAGACCATGTGCCGGTGGAGAAAGCCGGAAAAGGGAAAGAAGTGGCTATCAGGGTCAAGAGGAAGGCCAAAGTAGGCAGTGAAGTATACATTTTAAAAGAAAAGGTCTGATATGAAAGGATTAGGAAAGGTATTGAGTTTTGCCGCTGAGATAGCGATAAAGTCCGGAAGATACATAAACAAACATGTCGGGAAGGTCAAAACTATATCTTATAAGGGCGAGATAAATAACCTCGTGACCAATGTGGATAAACGCTCCGAAGAAATGATAATCAGAGCCATTAAAAAAGAATTTCCGGCGCATTCGGTTCTCGCGGAGGAAAGCGGCGGGCATAATGGACAAAAAGAGTTTATCTGGGTTGTGGACCCTCTTGACGGGACGATCAATTTTGCGCATACATTTCCTGTATTTTGCGTATCGATAGGGCTGCTGCAGAAAGGTGTGCCTAAAATAGGGGTAGTCTATGATCCGACAAGAGGGGAACTTTTCACGGCGATTAAGGGGGAAGGAGCCAGGCTTAATGGAAGGCGTATATGTGTTTCTAAAAATAAAACCGTCGGGGATTCTTTAGTAGCGACTGGGTTCTCATATAAGGTCCAGGACAAAAAAAGGAATATTAAATACTTCGCGAAGATGCTCCAAAGCGCCCAGGCTATGCGCCGCCCCGGGTCGGCGGCTATAGATCTTTCCTATGTCGCGTGCGGACGACTGGATGGGTTTTGGGAGCTGAACTTATCGCCATGGGATACGGCCGCGGGGTGCCTATTGGTAGAGGAAGCGGGGGGCGTGGTGACGACGATAAACGGCGGGAAATATGATATTTTTAAGAAGGAAATAGTCGCGACGAACGCGGCGATCCACAGCGAAATGATTAAGATCTTAATAGAAGCCGGAAAAAAATAAAATAAATTTGTTGCTTGTTTTTTTGAGGAAAATGTATTAAAATATTTGAGGTTCGGAGGGATAGAAAACAGTTTTGTAAAACACAAAAAAGGCAGTTGACTTTCTGAGGCGAATATTATAAGATTATAAGCGTATAGAAAGGGAGATAATTTTCGGGAGGGTTTATGAGATATAAAACGACTATAGAGCTTATTTGTGATGCCAATAACTCAGATGACGCGTCAAATATCGCCGGTGAATATCTGAAGGGAGATATTGATTTTGGTGTTAATATGAGATGTAAGACCGAATCTCTTCTGGCTTCACGCGCCCGGAAATGCACGGCTTTATTTTTAACGACAACTTTCGTCTTTTTCGTTTTGATAATGAGGATGACTCCGATCTCGGTCGACGCGAAGATAAGCGGTCCGGCGAAACGCATCTCAGAAACTTATACAATCCTTCCTGCCCTTAAAACGAAGCATAAGGCTGATTTTAAGGTGGAATGGGAGGAAAGACGTGATGAGGCCGTTATTGAGTATCTGAAAAAGTAATTTTTTGAAAAAATGAAGAGGAGCCCACAAGGCTCCTCTTTTTTTTTCGGAGGACAGGGTGGATAAGCGGGGAGAACTGGACGGACGAGAAATACGTGGGGAGATGCCTACAACAAGGGGATTTGAGATGACAATAGGGAAAAAACTGGTTTTTAACGGGAAGCTATTGAAAGTATTCGCGGGGAGAAAGAAGATACCTAACGGGCGAAAGGCCTATCTGGAGGAAGTACTTCACCCGGGAGCTGTTCTTGTTATCCCCATGGTCGGGGAGAAAGTGGCTTTTATAAAGCAATATCGGCCGGTGATATCGAGATATATTTGGGAGTTGCCGGCAGGGATCCTTGAAAAAGGAGAAACTCCTCGTGCCTGTGCCGGGCGAGAACTATTAGAAGAGACGGGATACAGGGTAAAGCGGTTAGTGAAGATAGGCAGGATATTTACTTCCCCCGGATTTACCGATGAAATAATATACCTCTTTAAGGCAGAATGTCATGCTGATGACAAGCCCGAAGCCAAAAGAGAACTGGATGAAATAATGACGGTACGGTTACTTGGGAAAAAAGAGATAAAACGGCTTATTAATCGCGGTAAGATAGTGGATTCCAAAACTTTAGCCGCTATTACTCTTTCGGGCATATTGTGACGTTCCCGAAGAGGGGTAGGCCAAAAAAAGAAGTTTATCGCGCGGATTTACTTAATACTTTTCTTGACAATTAAGTGGGTATGGGATATACTTCCCTCAAAGGTCAAAGGGGGTGGAAATGAGCAAGGTTTTAATAATATTGATAGTGTTAGTTATGGTATTTAACGTTAGCGCATTTGCATCGACCAATAAACCACTGCAGAATCTCGGAAAAGGTCTTGACGAGCTCGCGTATGGGCAGATCGAAGTTCCCGACAGCATAAGTGCAACGGCCACAAAGGGAAGTCCTGCCTATTCGAGATGCACGACGCAGACCAATGACGATGTGGGCAGGGGTATAGCTCGGTTCGTAGGTGGGATTTGGAAGATAGCGACGTTCTGGTACCCGGAAGACTGATATCTTATATAGTTTTCTATCTTAAAAAGCCTGTCTCTCTCATAGAGAGGCAGGCTTTTTTTGTTATGTGACAGGCAGGGTTCATAGTATAAAAGGGGACACACATTGCCTGCCGGTTTATCTACCGAAGGTAGGCAGGCAAAGCAGAATAGGCAGGCGTGGCCAGACAATTCAGGGATTGTCCCTGCAATGCCCGTTGGCAAATGGAGGATAGAGACGTCGTCGTCCCCGAGAAGCGAGCAAAGAGAAGCCGAGGGTAGTGTTCGGAGTATTTCATTTTTTCCGGTTTAGTGTGGTATTTTAGTACCGGTTATAGGAAATAGTTGCATGTTTATCTTTTAAAATTTTTTCCGCGTGTATAGTATCAGACGGTATATACCCCAAAGAAATAACTAATTCTATTTTTTTTGAAGAAGGGACTGCAAGTAGCCGTTTGAGGATACGTTCATTGAACCAGCCAAGTATGCATGTTCCGATATTCAATTCGCGTGCTCCGAGGACCAAATGAGCGCAGGCTATTCCGATATCAATGCGTCTAAAATCTGTGGTCCGGGATAGGGAGCCGAGCCATGGGATAAAAGGCAATCGTTCGGCGACAATGGCGATGAGAGCGGGCGCTTCGCACGCGAATGAGTTCATGCTGTAGATACCGGAAAAGACCTCTTCCCTGATGCGGCCCAGAAGGGCGGGGTCGTCTATAATGATGAATTTCCAAGGTTGGGAATTGCAAGCCGAAGGGGATAGGCACGCGCTTCCGGCGCAGCGCTCGATATCTTTTCTATCGATGTGATCCTTTAGGTATGTTCGTACGCTCCGTCTTGATGAAACAAGCTGAAAAAACTTCATAATAACCCCCGATCAAATGATTAACATTCTCGGTTAAATCAAATTATTTTATCCGCACTATAGCGGAAATAGGTACTTTTGATTATAATATAACCCGACATGAGAGTACAATGGTCTTTAAGCGCCATATTTTTAGGTTGTAGAGCAGCGATCTTCGAGGATGGTTTTGCCTGGCAGATTGGTAGGAAGGCCTGTCGAAAGTTGGCCGGGGCGAGTTTTACTCTTGCTGTATTTTTTGTCTCAGGGTGCGCCACTACAGCTTCCGTAAAGCCGGTTACCTCAAGCCGGGCCGAGATCTCGGAAAAGGAAGTCATAAGCGCGATGCGCGAGGAACCGTATTTTCTTTCCGGGAAAAGGTTCAAATATGTTGTTGCGTGGAATAATATACCAGTAGGTAATATATATGCTGAGATCAGCGAGCCCCTGATCTTTGATGGTAAAAAAGCTTATAAAGTAAGATTGGTAACGGAATCGAATAAATTTCTCTCGAAGATATACCGTATTGAGGACACATATATCTCATATGTCGACGCCGTTAGTATCACTAGCTTAATGTACGAAGCCGACCGGAAAGAAGGTAATTATCGGAAGCATGTGGTTGTAAGTTATGACTTTGATAAGATGATGGCGACATATTCGAACTTGACCGATGGATCCGTCAAAAATGTTCCGATAGGAAAAGAGATACAGGACCCCTTGAGCGCCATATGCTATTTTATGAATATGCCGCTTAAACCGGAAGAGGAAGTCGCGATGAACGTGGGGCTAAATGAGAAGAGTTATAGGATCTTCGGAAAAGTAGGAAAGGTCGAGGTCGTTGATCTGGCGGGCATGGGCACGTTCCCGGCATTTAAGATAAGGCCGTATGCGGAACTTGAGCGCAAAAAGGTAGAAAAAGGTAAAGCGTGGTTGTATTTTCATGCCGATAAAGAGAGATATCCGCTTTACGGTGTAGTAATGATCCCTTTTGGTAAAATAACATCGAGTTTGATCGAAGTGTCGGATATCCGGGGCAACATACAGGAGAAGACTAACAATGCCTCTTCATAACATTCTGTCAAGGGATACCGGCGCGGGGAAAAAAATGGTCTTTTTCATGTGTTTACTTATGGTTCCTTTCTCTCTTGGCGGAATAATGTCCGTTAATCCCGCCACCGACGAGGAAGAACTCATATTCATACCGCCTGAGAAAGAAAGGAATATGGGCAGGAGCATAGATGAGAAAATAAAAAAGAAGTTCGATCTTCCCGTTGACCCTCTTATGCAGGAACGGGTGGAAAATATAGGGGAAAGGATAGCAAGCCAGTCTGACAGAAGGGATATGGTCTATAGGTTTACCGTTCTTAAGGATGAAAAGGAAGACAATTATAACGCCTTTGCGGTGCCGGGGGGATATATTTACATATTTTCAGACCTTGTTGAAGCGCTCGAAAAGGACGACGATCTTGCCGGAGTGCTTGCTCATGAGATGGGGCATATCGAAGCGAAACATTCAGTCAAACGTCTTCAGGGCAGTCTGGGGGTAACCGCCCTGATGCTTTTGGGGACACAGATAAAAGCAGAGAGAGGGACTTATGTGGAATTAGGGAAGGCCATAAATGAACTTATGGCGGCGTATTCGCGGCACGATGAACAGCAGGCCGATGAACTTGCCCTTCGATATCTTGAACTGGCCGGGTTTGATAAAAACGGGGCGATCGGTTCTCTAGAGGTTTTAAAGGAACTACGAAAAAAAGCTCCAAGGATGAGGTATGCCGTTTATAAGAGCCATCCGTATGTTTCCGAAAGGATCGCGCATCTAAAAAGCATCGTTGGAGGCCGCACGGATTTCGATTCATACATAAACATTGTTTCTGATGATGATGAATTATGATATTATGATATGAGGGACATGGAGGT
>CAZOMD010000003.1:0-13064 GCA_964580895.1 uncultured Planctomycetia bacterium
TTTCTCTCCCTCTACATAACGGCATGGTCCATTGGCCGGGCGACCCGCCTTTTAAGCTAAAATGGGTCAAAAGTATCGCCAAGGGCGATACCTATAACCTGTCACGTATCGAAATGGGAACGCATTCCGGGACGCATGTGGACGCGCCTCTTCATTTTTTGAAGGACGGGATCGCCGTAGATAAGACACTTTTAGACATGTCGGTCGGCTCGGCGCGCGTAATAAAGATAACGGACAAAAAAGAGATCACCCGCGGCGAACTAAAGACAAAAAATATACGTAAAGGCGAAAGGGTCCTTTTCAAGACCCGGAACTCGACGCGCGCGAAAAATAAAAAGTTCAGCCGGGACTACGTATACATATCTCTCGACGCCGCGAAATATCTTAAAGGGAAAGAGTTAAAGGTCGTCGGGATAGATTGTCTGTCGGTGGGAGGGTTCAGCAAGGAGAGTAAAGGTAGAGGGACGCATAAGGTCTTGTTTGATAGCGGGGCATGTGTTATAGAGGGTCTGGACCTTTCGAAAGCCAGAGAAGGTAAATACGACCTTATTTGTCTGCCGTTAAGGATAGCCGGCGCGGAAGGCTCTCCGGCGAGAGCGATAATACGTCCCCGGTCAAAATCGAGAATGTTAAGGATGAGAGGATAATGTGAAGAGACAGTCGATCAGAAAGACCGTCATATTGGTCGCGTTCTTGCTTTTTCCCATAACGTTGTTTTATTTCTCCCCCGTTCTAATAATCGAAGGCGCTGTCTTGGGGATAGTTTCCGGCAGCTTCGTTATCTTTTCGTTATTATTCTTTTTGTCGTTATTGTTGGGGAGGGTGCATTGCGGATGGGCCTGTCCCGGCAGCGGGCTCCAGGAATGCTGTTCGATCGCGGTCGACAGGAAGGCGAAAGGCGCGAAATGGGACATGATAAAATATTTTATATGGGTCCCGTGGATAGCGGCTATTATCGGCAGTTTTATGGCGGCGGGAGGGTTTAAAAAAATAGATTTCTTTTTCCAAACAAGGTATGGCATATCCGTCTCGTCGTCTTACGCGTACGCGATCTACTACTTCGTTCTCATTCTCATAACGGTCCCGGTCTTTATCGCCGGCAGGCGCGCTTTTTGCCACTACATATGCTGGATGGCGCCGTTCATGGTCCTCGGCAGGAAGATAAGCGGGGTTTTAAAGCTGCCGGCATTACGGCTTTCGGCCGATAGGGGTAAATGCGTGGACTGTAAAAAGTGTAACGAAAAATGCCAGATGTCGCTGGATGTGAACGATATGGTGCGAAAAGGTGTCATGGAAAATTCGGAATGTATCTTGTGCGGGGAATGTGTGGACACGTGCCCCCGGGGCGCGATCAAATATTTTTTTGGACGGCCCTAACGGGGGGGGGGGGCAGTAATAAACCGGGAGAGCTGATGTTCTTCCGCGTAAAAAGGTTCGACCGGGAAAAGGAGAAAAGATGAAAAAGACAACTATTTTTATTTTCGCTGTCATGCTTTCGAGCGTGTTTTTGTCAGGAGAAGCTTTCGCCAATTGCGGGATGTGCGGGATGGGGGATGAGGGGCTGGGAGAAGGCCAAGGAACCGCCCTGGGCGCGGGCGGTAGCGGCGAAAAAGCCGGTGTTTCCTGTTTCGGGGAAGTATGTTCGCTCGCCGAAGAAAAATCCGGGGTCAAGGAGATCACGTATGAGCAGTTCCAAAAGATAAAAAGTTCCGGCGAAAAATATGTGCTTCTTGACGTGTTGAGCGCGGAGAGCTACGCGGAAGGTCATATAGAAGGGGCGGTATCGTTTCCGCTCGGGACGATAGACCAAACTACCGCTTCCGGAAAGTTGAACAAAGATGATAAGATCGTTGTCTATTGCGGAGGGTTTACCTGCGCGGCGAGCACAAAGTCGGCTCAGAAGCTCGGAGAGCTCGGGTACGCGAACGTGCTTGATTATAAAGGCGGTCTCGAGGAATGGCAGGAAAAAGGCAATAAGTTAGTACAATAACGCGGGTGGCAGGGTCCTTTAGCGGGAGCGAATACCCGCCCGCGCGTTTAAAGGCAAAAGGCGTAAGTCCGACGGCATAAAAGAAGGAGATATTAGATGTCGAAAAAGATACTAATAGTCGAAGACGAACCGCATATCGCGAAGATGTTAGAGAGAAGGCTTAATGCCAGCGGGTACGCGACGGTGAACGCGAATAACGCGGTTAAGGCGGTCGAACAGGCGAAACTTGAAAAACCGGACCTGATACTCCTTGATTTCAAGATGCCGTCCGGTGACGGGCTCGGGGTCATTGAAAAGCTCAAGAAGATGCCGGAAACGATCGCTATCCCGGTCATTTTTTTGACAGCTTCGGCCGAAAGAGACACGGAAAAACGGGCTTATGAGCTGGGCGCGAAATATTTCATGACAAAACCTTTCAAGGCCGAGGAACTCCTCGAGAAGATACAGAGCGTGCTGGGGAATGGATAAGAGAAGATCGGCCCAGAATGGAGAAAACGTATATGGAATTAAAGATAACTACGCGCGTAAAAGATGATAAGACCCTGGTCGTTTCGTTCGCGGGCTGGCTTGATACTGAAACGTACGTGGAATGCGAAAAAGAGCTTAAACGCGCGTTCGGGACTTCTGTTAAAGCCGTCATTTTCGATATGACGGATCTCGAATATATCAGCAGTATCGGTTTCGCCACTATCTTCCGGGCCAAGAAGAACATGGAGGAAAAAGGCGGTAAGATAGTTATCGCGAACCTGAGGCCGAACGTAAAAAAAATATTCGAAGCGGTCAATGTTCTTTCCGAATCGCTTTTCGCCACATTGGAACAGGCGGATGAATATCTTGACGGATATATTAAGTTTGTTGACGAGAAAGCTAAAAAAGAAGAGAAAAAGTGAAGCCCCGGAGGCCGGTCTATGCGCGCGGGAAAAACTCTAAACATATCAATGATAAGGATATTTTTCTCGTTAGCCAGGATATTAGGGTTGACGGGGCTCCTCTTTTCGGCGCACATGTCTTTCTGCCCGGCGGAAGAAAAGGGCGAAGAGGTTGCCGGGATGAGAGTGGAAGTTTTTACCGTCCAGCATGCCGAAGCGGGGTCTTTATTGCCTGTTGTTGAAAGTTTAAAGAGCGCCGAAGGCAAAATTACCGTTCACGCGACAAGCAACAATATCATAGTTTACGACTACCCCGGGCCTATCGCCCGCATAGAGAAGGTAATACGCGAACTTGATAAGCCGTTAAAACAGGTCGAGATAAAGGTACTTGTTGTCGAGAGCGCGAGCGAACTTTTAAAGAGCGGCGGGATAAACCTTACGAGCCGGCGTCTCGCGCCTGACGAACTTGAAAAGGCGAAATATCTCGTAAGTAACGATTCCCGCGCCGAGCTCAGGTCCGAGATGACAGTGACGGCGCTAAGCGGTGAACCTGCCGCGTTAGGGATAGGGCAGGAAGAGATATTCCCGGGCTCCGTGCGGAGGGAAGACGGGGCGCTTATTGTTACGACCCAGTCCGAACGTAAAGCCGGGGATTATTTGGAAGTTACCCCTATCGTCAATAATGACGGGACCATTACCGTGACGGTATCGCCTACGGTCAGTGAATTTACGGGCGAACAAAGTACGCGTGAACGGTCCATATTGACAAGAGCGGTCGTGGCAAGCGGCGATACGATAGTCCTTGGCGGGGTCAATAGCTCTTCTCAGGACGTTGTCCGGGAAGGCCTCCCGCTGACGGAGTTCTCGGTGGGAAAAGGCGCGGAAGTGTCCAGGGATACTTTGATGTTCCTGACGGTGACCGCGGAAAATTAACAATACTTTATTACGCCGGTTATCATACACATTTTTATTGTAACGGTTTGTTCCGGAGGCTGAGATTTTCACAAAGGAGGCGTACTTATGAGCTGGGGATTATTCGGACAGGTAGTATTGCTTATAATAATCGCGGCGTTCGTTCAGAACTTCGTGAAATGTATGCACGATACTTTTTGCAAGAAATGTAAATAAGATATAGCGTAAGTATCGTTCTTCCGGGGATACGCGGGTTTTGCGGCCTGGGGATGAGGGCGCATAATAAAATATTTTGTTCCACGGGATGTTAGGAGTAAAATATACGGGACTCCCGGAAAAGCCGTTCATGAGATAGCGTAACCGTAATAGGGGTGGACCGGAGAGGTTGAGGGAGCAAAGGAGAAAATGGAAGGGCGCAAGGGGTTCACATTGCCGGAAGTTGTGGTCGCGATCGTCGTTATGGCGATAGCGTTCGTTTCGGTCTTTACGGCGCTTACCGCCAGCGCTAATTATTTCAGGCGAAGCATGGAGCTTCGCACGGCGAGCCTCATCTTACAGGAAGAGGTGAGCAATGTGAGGGACCTTAAATTTTCAGATATCTTGGGCCTGGGCCCGAACTTCACTCTGGGAAGCATGGCGAGCCTCAAGAACTGCACGGGGACTATCCAGAAGGGGCTCTTTGAAGGCAAGAGCGACATACTGAAGCTAACTTTTCGTACGGATTGGCAGAGTTTTGACGGTACGGCGAAGACAAAACAGGTCGTTACTTTGATGACGGACCAGGGGATAAATAAGAAATAATGAATAAAAAGGGATTTTCTTTAGTCGAAGTCGTTTTTGTTGTAACTATATTCCTCTTAGCGATCGCCGGGGCTTTACAGGCCTTTGTGGAGCTGAATAAGGATTTCAAAGTGATATGGGGTTATCTGGGCGCGCATCTAAAGGGCCGCGAAGTGATCGATATTATCGCCAGGGATTGCAGGATGGCGGCGCGCGTTATGGACGAGTACGGGGGCGATACGACCGGCGATGATTGTCTTGTCTTAAAGGTGCCGTCGGTCGACGCGAGCGGCAACGTTATCGACGTTAATAACGAGTTCGATTATATCGTGTATCGTATCAGCGGCGCGGACCTTAGGAAAGTAGTTGCCCCCGGGCCTCTCTCAGCGCGCGCGGCGTATAACGGCATCATGAAAAAGGATATCGATTCCATGTTCCTCTCAAGCAACGGGACGGCGTTATCGGCTATCACGTACAAATCCACGATAAAAGAAATTACGATACGCGTCTCTTTGTCGGAGATCATTGTTGAAAGGTCTATCTCAATGAGCCCCGAGACCACGGTAAAACTTATGAACTACGAGTGGGAGTACGTCAGATGAGGGTAAAAGGTCTTTCCAAAAAAGGATTTATTCTCGTAAGCGTCGTGCTGTTCGTTCTGGTTATCATGATCTTTGTCGTGCCTTCGGTGGACTGGGCCGTGAACGAATATGGATGGACAACGCATTCGTACGAGCTTCTTGAGGCGCTTAACCTTGCCGACGCGGGGGCCGAACGCGCGATCTGGGAGATAGCGTATAACGGCGCGGCTTTCGGCGGCTGGGCCGGGACGGGGCCGTGGGCCATGGCGATGGATTCGTTCCAGGATGATTATGGTAATGTCATCGGGGATATCGCCGTGAATTGCGATAATTATCAGCCGTCCAAATATTTGATAACTTCCGCTGGGCATGTCCCCGGCAAGATCACCCCGAGGGCTATAAAAATAGTCAAGGTTCTGGTTTTTCCCCATCCTTTGTTCAATAACGGCATCTTCGCGTACGACACGCTTACTCTCAAGGGGAACAGTATAGTTGATAGCTATGACGCCTCGATGGGGGCGTATTCGCCGCTCGCCGCCGGGAGCGAGGCGGATATAGGAACGAACGGCACTTTGAGCCTTGCCCCGGGCGTATCAGTCAACGGGGACGTCTTTGTTAACCAGGACGGTACGTGGGCGGGAGTGACGGACGCGAATGTAACCGGCGAACTTTATGTGACAGCCGAAAAGGTGGACGTTGTGCCTGTGCCCATCGTAACCGACCTTATCGTTCTCGCCAGCCAGGGGAATTTTATGGCTACCGGAAGCGACAATATCATGTTCCCGTCGGGCGATTACCGGTTTGAGAGGATAACCGTGCAGGGGCAGGCCACTCTTACGTTTAGCGCCAATACGCGTATCTATGTTGATAACGATTTCTCGATAGCCGGGAGCGCGAGTGTTTTTACCGGCAGTAACTGTAAGTTTTATTTTAACGAGGATGTGTCCGCCGCCGGCGGCGGGATAATCAACACTGCGGGAAACCCGGCCGATCTCCAGATGTACGGCGTCGGGACGTCCCAGACATTCCAGTATTCCGGAGGGAGTGACTTTTACGGCGCTATTTTCGCGCCGGGCGCGACGGTAACGGTCACCGGCACGGCGGGTGTTTATGGGTCGATCATCGCGGACGATGTCGAGCTTAGCGGGACGAATTCCTTCCATTTCGACGAAAACCTGAAAAATTCAGGCCCTACCGAAGGATACGAGATAGTTTATTGGCAGGAGAATTAAGTGATGCCGCGATTTTAAAATAACAAAAAGTGACATTTGAGATAGACAAAATAATATGCTGTGTTAAAATATCATAAAAGTGGAGGTTCTTAGAAACAGCAGGAGAAACATGTACGGTACGATGCGAAAAATAGGATTAGATTGCTTAAGCGAAGCCCCTTGGGGTAAGCACTAGTGCGCTTTTTATGAAGGCAGAAAAGAGCTCTTGGAGCTTTTGGGGCCTTTTTTTAAGGCCGGCCTCGAAAACAACGAGAAATGCATCTGGGTATTGTCAGAAGGACTGACGATTAAAGAAGCGGGCGAGATGTTGGAAAAAGAGACGGGTAACGTAAAAAAATATACGGGTAATGGACAACTGGAGATAATTGACAGTGGAACTGTATATGAAAGACCGGGTGGATTTGTGCCGTATGATACAATGAAATTTTACAAAGAGGAAACTGACGCTGCCATTAAAAGAGGTTTTAGCGGGATAAGGGTAAGCGGGAGCGGCAATTTTGTCAAACCTGGTCAATGGCCGTTATTATGTGATTATGAAAGAGATGTTAGCGATATTATAAATAACGGGAATATTATCGCGATGTGTACCTATTCCCGGGATATCGCGGGTGTGCCGGAAATTTTGAAGCTGGGGAGCTATCACGACGCTGTTATCCTGAGAAAAAATAACGAGTACGGCGCGATCATGCCCACATCTTTCCCCGCGCTATACGATATCGTGACTGACAGCGAATAATGCCCGGAGCCAAGGGCGCGCTTACGGCACGAAATATTGCGTGAGGCCTTGCATCAAAAGGCGGATGCCTATCGCCGCGAGGAAAAGACAAAGTATCTTCGAAAGGACAAGACACACCGTCTCGCCTAATAACCGGTAGATCGAATCAATGAAGCGTAAGAGAAGGAACGTCACGCCCAGTACCGAGAGGATCGAACATGCCGCTACAAGGAACCCGTGTTCTGAAAAAGTCACGAAGACCGTCATCATCGCGCCGGGCCCGGCGAGGATCGGACAGGCGAGAGGAACGGCTCCTATCTTGTGGGCGTCCTCTTTTTCGGGAATGAGCACGCTTTTTACCAGAGAGCCGAAGATAAGATGATCTATGGCTATTACGAGGAGAAGGAGCCCCCCTGCCGCCATGAGATCATATAGCTGTATTTGGAAAAAATAGGATAATATCCATTTGCCGGCGAATATAAAAAGGAAAAGGATCACGGAAGAAGTGATAACGGTCGTGTTGAAAGTGCGGCGGCGCGTTTCCGGGGCCATCTTGCTTGTGAGCTGCAGGATAATGGGGAGATTGCCCACCGGGTTCATGATGGCGAAAAGTATAAGTGTTGATTTAAGAAGTATGGTCAAGTCCACGAAAACCTCCCTTTTTGTCTAAGTATACCATCTGTTCCGGGTGTTTCAAAAAAAACGGGTGGTTTGTCCGGTCAGTTGTGAAGAGTCAAAGAGTCCGTAGCCGTGGGATAAGGGATGAAGGACGAAGAATGTAGTTTGAAGTTTGTTGTTTGTTGTTGGACAGTTCGCCTCCCATTTACCGGTTTGCCTACCGGCAGGATCGCGTGGACGAAGGATGTGGCTGATTAAGAGCTGGGGATGAAAATAAAAGGTGTCATCCCGGGCGAATGCGCCTGTCTGCAAGCGAATGAGACCCGGGATCCAATAAAAATGTTTTCAAGTGGTCCCGGATATCCGCCTAAGGCGGATTCCGGGATGACGATTTTTATTTTTCAGGGTTATAACTGTCCGCTATGCGCTTTGCTCTACGCGCTATGCGATTAAACCATTAAACTAAACGCTATACGCTGTACGCTACACATTATGCTTTAAATGCCGAAAGTTTTGCTTTAGAATGAACTTCTTGGTGTGTTTTCGCGCGTTATCCGCGAGTGGGAGAGCAGGATGGATTACAGCTTGTGGTATGAAAAGATATATCCGGAACTTACAAATTATGGCGTATGGCTCCGGGGCGGGTAGCTGAACACGCTCCCGAAAGAAGAATACGCTAAAAGATATTTTCATATTCTTTTTGTAAGGCTGTCGACATATCGCGATGTAGCCGAATCTTTCACTCACCAGCTATTGTACCAGACGGCCGCGGATATTCCGTACATTTTCCCCGATATGGCGTATCTCCCGCCGAAGAACGACGTCGTTCTTTTCGAAAAGGGCCGGGTCCCGTGGCTTCTCGGGACAGGTACTAAGCGTGGGCCCGAGGATTTTCATCTCATAGCCTTTTCGAATTCTATCGTCCAGGAAATGTTGAATATCCCGTGGTTCCTTAAAACTTCCGGTATCCCATTGAAAAGAAGCGAGCGGATAGAACGGAGAGATCTTCCGCTCATTATCCTCGGAGGCTCGAATTCCATATATACCACATCGTTTTGGGGGGACGATTCGCCTATCGATGGCGTGTTCACGGGGACGGCCGTACGCGACATAAAGAGATTGCTTGAGATCTCGGCCGCCGGTCATAAAAATAACCTTTCAAAGACCGAGATCATCCTGGCAATGGAGAGCGTGCCGGGATTTTATCCCACGGCTGAACCGAAAAAACGGCTAAAAACAACAGCGGAAACGTACGGCGAAGGGATCTTTCTCGAAAGAGGCCCGGTCTTATATAACGAGGAGGAGATAGGTTCAGGTTATCTTGAGATAAGCAGGGGATGCAGGGCGCTTTGCAGTTTTTGTTCCGAGAACTGGACGCGGAAACCATATCGCGAAGCCGAGCGTTCATTTCTATTGAAAGAGGCCCTGAAAATGAAGGCCGAGATGGGGCTTGAGCGGATAGCCCTTTTCAGCTTCAATTTTAATATGTACACCGCCTTTTACGGGCTTCTCCGCGGATGTTCGCGGATCTTTACGAACGTGGCTCTCAAAAGCCAGAGGTTTGACATGCTCGCGGGAGAGGACAATATACTGGAGTATCAGAGAGAAGCGGGCAAGACGGTCTATAGCTGCGGCCTGGAGGGTATTTCAGCGCGGCTCCGGCGGTATCTCAACAAGAACCTCGATGATGAAGCGCTGTATAAAAGCATCGAACTTATATTTAAGGTACAGGCGCGGGAACTCAAGGTGTTTCTTCTTTCAACCGGGAAGGAAGAAGAAGAGGATTTTAAGGAGTTTAGCGGGCTTCTCGCCCGGGTGGGGGACCTTAAGAAAAAACATAAGGCACGCACGCGAGTGGTTTTTTCCATTACGCCTTTGGTCAGGTTCCCCTGGACACCGCTCGAATTCGATGACGCGTATCTTCCCGAGAAACATGAGGGGATAATCTCTAGAACGCGGAAACTGGCCGAGGGACGAGGTTTTGAGGCCAGGGTAGCCATGGATATCAGGGAATACATGGTTTCCCAGATACTGGTAAGAGCTTCGGACCGTCTTGTTATGGAAGCGTTATTCCAGGCGATCTGGGAAACAAAGTTCATATATTACATAAATATTTCAAACGAATTCTATTCCTCATTCAAACGTCATCTGGCCGGACGCGGGCTATCGTCGGAGGGGCTCTTAAAAGGCCATTCGCTCGAAGAAAGCCTAAAAAAGCCGTGGGCTGTTATGGATACGGGGGTTGACAGGGAAACCTTATGGGAGGCTTTTAGGAAAAATCTTGATTTTGAGGAAATAGGAGCGCTTTTCGAAAAAATGAAACCGGATAAACCGTCTTTTACCGTCGGGGAATATCATGATGAGCTGGCACGGCTGAAGGCAAACGGAGAAAAGCGGGATTTTTATGTTACGGTGGGCGGCAGGGCGCGGGGTCTCCCGAGAAAATATTTTGGGATAGTTCTCGCGAGGGCGATAATGAAAGCGGATGCCGGGCTTGTTGAGTATTTCCGGTCTTATTCCGCCTCGGCCTGGGATAAAAAGCCCGGCGCTCCGGTATGGATCGCGGGAGATGATATTATAAGCCTCATCTGGGATAAAAAGGCCGGTTCCTTGCTCGAAAAGATCGATTCTAGCCAGGCTTTTCGTGACGCCGTGAACCGGGATCTCGGGGAATGGGGCGTATTACGCGGGAATAAAGACGCGAAAAGCTCGGTGACGGTCGAAATAATCATAGATTCGCCCTTTGCTTTTAGCGGCGCGACATATTTTAAAAAAAGAGGATTGAAATATACGTCATACGGGAAAGGCCGCGGGGAATACCGGTTCGAATTTACGGAAACGTCTTTAAAGAAGAAAATTATGTCCCAATGTGTCCTCACCGCAAAAAATGCCGGTTCCGGTGAAAACTTGCCGGAAGTATCACTTCTCATCATGCCGGGGGGGAAATTCGATCTGGAAGAATTTCTCAAAGAGGCGTTTGTTCTTCCGGGCAAAAACGACTGGGTGCGGATCTCCGTCATTTCAACGATGATGTTTGTATAAACCGGGGAAAATATGTAGGGCAAAATCTCCCCATTTCCAATGCCGGGTATTGCCGTCGGCAATACCCGGCATTGGAAATGGTTAAGAGATAAAAATCGTTAGTTTTTGCTTTACTTGCGGAGCAATAAAGGGTATCATTTAAACATGATTTTTCGAAAGGCAAGTCTTCTTACCCTACTGATAATCCTGATGACAAGCGCGATGATGGTATATGGCGCGGTCGCCGATGAAGCCAGCGGGACGGCCTGTAACAATCTCTGGGTAAGGCAGAATCTCCGCACAAACTTAAATATCATTTCGGAAAGAAGCTTCCAACGCCGGTTGGACTATTTAAGCGGCGATAACACCAGGAAAGGTCTTGGATTTTTCGCCGGCGAATGCCCCGGCAATAGGATCACGGATAACGAAAATAACGATAGAATAATCGTTCGCGAAGCCGCTATGCTTTTCCTCGAAAGACTTAAAAATCCCCCACCGGTCCCATTTTTTGTGTAGCTCGAGTTGTTTTAAGAGAAAATAGTCCCATGCGGGTGATGAACCGGTTGTAAACTCAATAATAACAATTTAAGGAGAAAACCATGAAGAAAGCAGCATTATTAGTTCTTGCTCTTTTTGTAGCGACAGCAATGACTTGTTCAGCGCAGGAAGAGACCCAAGCGGTAGTCGCGGTGAATGTAATATCGGGCAGTGTCGGCAGCGTTGATATCCCTGACGCGACGGCGGGGATATCTTCCGGGACGATCAACGTGACTAGTGACGCGGGCGAGACGGTTAGCGTTGTCGTTACGCCGAACACAATGATAGTTGACGCGGCTCAGGTATCGATATCGTTGGCCGACATCATGGTGAACAGCAAGGTTCAGGTAAAATATTCCGATACGGCCGATGGGAAGAAAGAAGCGATGTCGATAAACGTACTTTAAGCTATTATTAGCTAAATGTATGTAATAAGGGGATAGTATGGGGGAAAAGCTATCCCCTTATTATTTTAATGGCAGTTATTATTCTCCCCCGGTGGAAACTTGGTCCATGATAGCGTTCTTCGCGGGAGACGGGGAAAAGCCGCGGACTATTCCATGATGTTGCGGAAGAAATTTTTCAGGTTTTTCTCGATCCCGTCCTTCATGTGGTTCAAATACTCGAATTCCCAGCTGGGTTCTTTGAGTGTCCCCCTCAGGTAGGCTTTCCCTATGGCCTTTCCGAAACTTGTGATGAAATTCCGTAAAGATGTCGGCCAATTCTCCTCTTCTTGGGTGTCGGGCATAATGAGATTATTCTCAAAGGCGATATTGAGATTGCCGTCAAGATCCACATATCCGTTCCCAAGGATCTCTATCTCGCCGCCGGATAATTTAATGTCGTGGGAAGATAATTTACGGTCTTTAAGGTCGAATGTGAAGGCCGCGGAAGCTATCTCGACTTTTTGGAAGACGGAAAAAACGTTCTGCATCGCCGAATAAATGCTGCCCAATAACGGTGTAAGGATAGGCATAGGGCCGAGCGAGGCGTTCGATATGACTATTTCACCGGAACCCAGGTAGGAAAATTGGTCTCTTATATTTCCACGAACTTGCAGTTTGCCGTCCAGGTCTCCCCGGACAATGCTTTTATTGTCGGAGGCTTCGCGCATAAGAGCCCCAAAATCCGTTCCGGAGATCTCGGTCTTTAAAAAGAACGGGGACTCGCCGCGGGTCAGGTCTATCGCGAAGCCGGATAGAATAGTCCCGCGATATAAGGAGCCGTTTATCAGCGGCGCCACAAAACGTCCCTCGCTTAAAGAAAGCTCGCCGCGGATATCCTCGATCCGTATTTTGCCGAGTTTAAGAGTTTTAAGGGAGAAGGTACTGTAGAGCTTTTGGGAGCGCATATCCTTTTCGTCGGCGAGAAACAGAAAAAGCGACTTAAATCTTTCGTTCAGGGGCATTGTTCCCGCGGCTGTTTTTTTTCGGAAATAATCGCTGAGCTCGTAAAAATAACTAAGGAACCCCTCGAATTCAAGGTCGATATTAAGCGGGCCTTGTACGGACCCGTTAATGCCGGCCAGGTCATTTAGAGCGGGCATGGAATCGATATCGCGGATCTCCGCGTGCAGGGAAGAGGGGTATAGGGCATCATTTAGCTCGACCGAAAGATCTCCGGAGATCCTTCCGTTATAGGCGCCGAGATCGAAGGAAGGGACCCTCAAACGCCCTTTTTGCAGTGAGATCTTTGCCAAGATATTATCGAGACTCGTTTTGGGGAGCCGTAGGTTTTCGATCCGAAAAGATATCTCGAGCCCGATGTCGTTCATCCGGCCTTCGTTAAAGAGCATGATGAATGTTCTTT
>CAZOMD010000003.1:13164-58101 GCA_964580895.1 uncultured Planctomycetia bacterium
TGGCGGGAAGCGCGGACTGTTTTACTTTCTTCACCATTTTATCTATATCCCCGGCGTACCCGGAAAAGGAGAAGTCGAGATCGACCGGCCCTGTGATATTGGTCTTTTCGTTAAGTATCTTGGCGGAAAAGGCCTCGGGGTCCAGCCCTTTAACGCCGATATTAGAGGAGAAGGGCAGCCTCCCGTCGGTAAGCTCTATCCCGCCCGAGGAACGTATACTGCCGCCGAACGCGTTAAAATAAATGGATGACACGTCGAGCTTCCCGTCCTTTAATGAAAGGTCCGCCGAGACATCGTCGAGGTCGGTTTTTGTAAGATGAAGGCGTTTAAAGCTTGTCTGGACATCGAGCCCGATGTCGTTCATCCGGCCTTCGTTAAAGAGCATGATGAATGTTCTTTTCGCCGTCTCGAACGCGGGTAGAATGGCGGGAAGCGCGGACTGTTTTACTTTCTTCACCATTTTATCTATATCCCCGGCATATCCGGAAAAGGAGAAGTCGAGGTCGACCGGCCCTGTGATATTGGTCTTCTCGTTAAGTATCTTGGCGGAAAAGGCCTCGGGGGACAGCCCTTTAACGCCGATATTCGAGGAGAATGGCAGCCTTTCGTCGGTAAGCTCTATCCCGCCCGAGGAACGTATATTGCCGCCGAACGCGTTAAAGTCGAATTGAGATATATCGAGTTTCCCGTCCTTTAGGATGAGACTTGTGCTTATGTCATTAAGCGGGACCTTTGTGCCGTGGAAGCTTTCCATTGTCAAGAGTACGGATAATTCCGTGTTTCGTATAAGTTCTTGTATGCAGGAAAGAGGCGCTTTCCATCCGAAGATATCCACAGCGGGAGATATTATGTTCAATCTGGTCTTAGAAGCGTTTATTAGGTCCGCGAAATCCCGGCCGTATCCTTTAAGGGAAAGGGCCAGGTCAAGCGGTCCATAGGTATCTTTCCCCCCCCCGGCCAGATTCTCCAGCGGCGTGTCTATATCCATCCCGGATGTCTCTACCCGAAAACTGAAAGGCAGCATAGCGTCATTCAGGTCCATTGAAAAAGAAGCGGATGTCGGGCTGTCGAAAACAATAAAGGATAGGTCAGAGATGCTGATATTTTTATTTTTGGCCGATACTTTACAGCGAAGATCTTTGATGTCTGTCCGGCACAACGAGATGTTTTTCGCGCTGATATCCATCTCAAGAGAGAGGTCCGTTATGTCGCGTTCGCGGAACGAAATATCTATGCTGGAACCGAACGCGCCGCGGAGGGCTAAAGACCTTAGCAAGTTTTCGTCGCGGAAAAAGACCGGCGCCAGCTGGTCGAGCCGGCCGGCTATATTGCCGCGGAATTCGATCGATCTATTGTCGGAATCAAGATCGGCGATCTGCCCTTTTAGGTTCATTGCCAGTGAAAAAGGAGTTCCTTTTAAACTGTCGATGATGAGCGTGTTATTTTCCGGAGCCAAGGTCCCTTTGAGCGTAAAATCGCGCGATGAAAGCTTTCCGTAATATGCGTTCTCACCTCCGGATACTTTTTCGAAATCCAGGGCCAGAGCCAGTTTTTTATGAATAAAGGACAATTTGCCGCGCATGCCGTATGTCTCGTCAAATTCTAAAACCCCGCGTATATTTTCAACCCGGGTTTCCATCCATTTTACGGTTCCTTTCGATATCGTGACTTTTTCTATAGGCGGGAAAGACAGCGCCTCTTTGAAGGAAGCCGCTTTTCGGGAGAGTGTCCCGCATTTAATGTCGGCCTTCATTTTTTCTGTTTCCAGGCCGGTTATGGAGAATTTCAGGGCTAGCCTATGGTCCAAAAGAAGAGGGAGGAATTCGGGAGCCACCGCGGCTTTTTTTATGCTAAATGACGCTAGTCCGGGGTCCGCGGAATGGACGATTATATTTTTGAATACCAGTGAACGCGGCGGCAGATACTCTAAAGTGCCGATTATCACCGGTTCTTTAAGTATTTCCGAAAGCCTCGTCTCAAAATATTTCCTGGCGTCGGTCATTAGACGGTTTTCATTGGACTCGTACCAGAGGATAGCCGAGGAAAGAAGCAACAATAATAAAAATATCGTAAGTTTAACAGATTTGGGCATGGTTAGGAGTATATCACGAAGGTCCAAGGCGAACAAGGAGGGCGGTTGCCGGTTATGTTTCCGTAGGACGTGGGACGCCGTTGCCTGCCTGCCGGTAGGTTTACCTACCGAAGGTAGGTAGGGTTCGCCAGTTAGCCAGTGAGCCGGTTTGCCGGTTTCGTAGAACGTAGGATGTGGGACGGAGGAACAGTCAAAAAGTCGAAAGGTCTAAATGTCAGAAAGTCCCGAGCTCTGGCTGAAGCCTTAGGCTGAAAAGGTAATAGTTCAGTTCTCCGCGGGAAGGATGCTTTTTGCGCTTCTGGCGGTCTATTTGTTATTTTTGTTCTTCAGGCGTAGCTTAGCGGGGAAGCTTAAATTATTCATATCCTGTCGGCCATAGACCGCTCAATGCTCAAAAGCATCCTTCCCGTCACTCCAGCCGTCCATATGGCTGGCCAGGATTCACAAGACTTCACTAAATTCTCGGCATATCTCGGTATCCACCCTTTAGCACAGAGCTTTTACCTTCTTGTGGATAGCTGAACTGTTACCTGAAAAGAGACTTTAGACTTTTGGACTTGTGACTTTTAGACTTTAAAACCATTAAACTGAACACCATACGCTACACGCTGTCCGCTATTCGCCAATAGAACGTCTTCCCAAAAAAGACATATTCGTCTATAATCTATTGTAATTAAAAGCCGGCTATGATAACAATAAAGCGCTCGGGGCGAGGTGGACAATGGGTAATGTGGGGTTTATTTTGCTTTTTTTGGCCGGATTTCTGGTGCTATTCAGATCAGCAGGGATTTTGGTGACCGGCGCCTCGCGCCTGGCGAAAAGACTGAATGTTTCGGACCTTGTAATAGGTCTGACCGTTGTCGCGTTCGGCACGTCCCTGCCGGAATTATTCGTTAATTTGACGGCAAGCGTAAAAGGTAGCGCGGACCTGGCAATCGGGAACATCCTGGGGAGTAATATCGCGAACATCCTGCTTATCCTGGGTATTTCCGCTGTCATCTTCCCGCTGTATGTGACAAAAGGCGCGGTCCGAAAAGAGATACCCCTTAATTTGCTGGCGGCCGTAATCATCTTTATTATGGCGAACGACGGTTTTTTCGATAAAAGCGGATTTTCGGGTCTATCCAGGATGGACGGGATGTTCCTTATCGCGTTTTTTCTGATATTTATCTATTACGCTTTCGCGATAGCCGAAAATGCCCCGGTTCGCGAAGGGCGGAGCGAAGAAAAAGAGAAGAAGATCTTTATCGATATAAAGCGTATAGTCCTCGGGTTTTTAGGACTATGGATAGGAAGTAAATTGGTCGTCGAAGGCGCCAAAAATATCGCGGAAATATTCTCTCTCAGCCAGACATTCATAGGGCTGACGGTCGTTGCCATCGGGACGGCGTTGCCGGAGATGGCGACATCCATAGTCGCCGCGTACAGGAAAAATCCAGGGATAGCGGTCGGTAATGTGGTCGGGTCCAATATCTTTAACCTTTTTTTTATTTTCGGGATAAGCGCCGTAATCAAGCCGGTCTTGTTCCCGCCTAAGATAAACCCGGATATAGGGGTCGTTATCTTCGCGAGCGCGCTCTTATGCATTACCATGTTCGTTGGGAGAAGAAGGACAGTCGGTAGATGGGAGGGTGCAGCGTTTCTTTCATTGTATGGAGGATATGTCACGTTCTTGTTCTTTAGGGGATAACACAACTTATGGCGCGGGAAGCGCGCTGGGAGGGTAAACATGAAAACGCTAGTGGTCTATTATTCGCGTACGGGTACGACAAAAAAGGTCGCCGAACATATAGCGAAAACACTCGGGGCTGAAAGCGTTGGAGTGACCGATAAAAAAGACAGGATGGGCGTTAAGAATTATCTTATCGCCGGGAGGGACGCTATAGCGGGGAACCTCACCGAGATAAGCGGGATAGAAAAGGACCTTTTGTCTTATGATGTCGTAGTGGTCGGAACGCCTGTTTGGGCGTTCACTATGGCGCCGGCGATACGCACGTTCCTCGTGAGGAATAAGGGGTTTATCAAGGATGTCGCGTTTTTCTGCACCGAGGGCGGTTCCGGCGATAAAAAGACCTTCAGGGATATGGAGAATATCTGCCTCAAGAAACCGCTCGCCGCGCTTACCGTGAATGCCGGAGAGGTAAAGAACGAAAGATATGCGCCTAAATTGTCGGATTTTATCAAAAACATCACGGCCTAGCGCCGATCTAGACTATCGAAAGGAGAAGGTGCGTATATCATGAGCGGCGGTAAAACATCCAGGATATTTTTTGCGCTTCTTCTCGCCGCGTCCTTCTATTTCTTTTCCGACAATAAAATGGACCCTGACCTCTGGGGGCACGTGCGTTTCGGCTATGAAATATCTAAAACGGGCGCTGTCCCCGTATCTGACACGTTCTCATATTCTTTTTACGGGGCGCGGTGGATAAACCACGAATGGCTCTCCGAACTTATCTTCTACCTTATATACAGGTCTTGGGCCGGGACGGGATTGCTGATGCTGAAGCTTGTTATCGGACTCGTTATGACGTGGCTTTTGTATATGGGGCTTGAGAAGGCGACGAAAAGTTTTTTCATGCGGGTCATGTTTATCCTGCTTTCGCTGTCGGTCATCCGGTACGGGTTCGCCACGAGGCCGCAGATATTCACCTATCTTTGTTTCGCGGTGACGCTGTTCTTGATGAACAAGTTCCGGGATACGGGTAAAAAATACTGGATATACGCCATACCGGCGGTCTTCCTTTTCTGGGTCAACGCGCACGGCGGCGTTATAGCTGGGCTCGCGGTCCTATGGCTTTATGCCGTGTGTTCCCTGATAAAAGGATTTTCCCAGGCGAAACATGTCCTGACCGCGACGGTACTCTCCTCGGCGGTTATATTTATCAACCCATACGGGGCGGAGCTTGTGGATTTTCTCATATATACGCTTTCAAGACCGAGGCCGCATATATACGAATGGAACGCGGTCACGTTTTCCGCCGTTTACAGCGACTATTTCGCCATGGTTATAATAACGGCCGTCCTGCTTATCCGCTCGAAAGTGAAGAAAGACGTTTTCGAAGTGTCCGCGCTTTTCGCCGGATTTATTTTTTCCGTTCTGCAGAATAGGCACGTAGTGCTTTTCGCCATACTTTTCTGCGCGTACGTTCCGGGTTACGCGTCTTCAATAGCTAAAGACGCGCTAATAAAGTTTGAAAAAAGATTTCCGGAAAAATTCTTTATAGGCGCAATGTCCGCTATAGCCTGTTTTTTTGTCTTTGCCGGGATCTTTTTTAATAAAACCAACCCTATGCGGATAGAAGCGCCGGCGAAGGAATATCCCGTTGACGCCGTCAAATTCATGAAGGATAACGAGATAAGCGGGAATATTTTCTGTTTTTTCGGATGGGGAGAGATGTGCATAAGCGAACTCGGCGACAGGAGCAAGGTATTCCTCGACCCGCGGTATAGGACGGTATACGGGGAGGATTTTATCAACGAGTACTTCCAGGTCCTTTACGGGCAGAAAGAACATAAGGAATACCTCCTGAGGTATCCCGAGACCGATATCATGTTCTTATCCCCGTATAATCCGCTTGCCCAGCTTATTGAAAAAGACGCCGAATGGGTGGATGTTTTTTCTTCGCCAGGCGCGCGGATATTCTTAAAAAGGAATGAGAAGAACAAAAAAGCGATAAAGGCCCATGACGAGAACGGGCTTATCTACGCTCCGGCGGAAAAGTTGTATTTGTTATAGATCGTTCGGGGCAAAATGGCGGGATGATCCCAAAAAAGCCTAGTGTCATGGGAAGAGGTGATCATGATAGAAGCGCATGAAATAAGCAAAGAGTACGGCGAGCAGGTCCTTTTTCGGGACGCGACGTTCAATATCCTTCCCGGCGAAAGGATAGGACTTGTAGGCCGGAACGGGCATGGAAAGTCAACCTTGCTGAGGATCCTGTGCGGGGAAGACGAGCCCGATAGCGGAGAGATAATCGTCCCTAAAAATTACAAGATGGGCTATCTCCGCCAGAGAATAGATTTTACCGAGAAAAGTGTGCTGGAAGAAAGCTGTAAAGGCCTCCCGGAGGCGCATCATTCCGAAATCTGGAAATGCGAAAAGATGCTCATGGGGTTAGGTTTTACCGAGGAGGATTTCGGAAAGCCGCCGGAGGTTTTTTCCGGAGGATACCAGATGAGGATTGAACTGGCAAAGGTGCTTGTCTCGGAACCCGATATGCTCCTCCTCGACGAACCGACCAACTTTCTTGACATTATTTCCATACGATGGCTGGAAAAAGAGCTAAAGGCCTGGAGGGGGGAGCTCGTTATTATCAGCCACGACAGGAATTTTATGGACAGTATCATCACCAATGTTATCGGGATACATAGGACTAAGATAAGGAAAATGGCCGGTTCGACCGACAAATATTATTCTCATATGGCCAGGGAAGAGGAAGTGTACGAAAAACGCCGGATCAACACCGAGAAAAAGCGGAAACAGGTTGAAGGATATATCTCGAAGTTCCGCGTCAAGGCAAGAAGGGCGAAATAGGTCCAGTCGAGCATAAAGATGCTCGAGCGGATGGAGAAATTTGACAGACTGGACAACATAAGGACGCTCTCGTTCTCATTTAACCAGGCGGCGTTCCGCGCGCCGGTAGTCATGGATGCCAGGGGTGTTTGTTTTTCTTATGACGGCGGGGAAAAGTACCTTATAAACAATTTCAACCTCACGATAGAAAGGGGCGAGAAGATATGCATAGCCGGGGCCAATGGTAAAGGGAAAACTACCCTCGCTAAAATACTGAGCGGGCAGCTTAAACCGGCCAAAGGCGAAATAAAGGTCAACCCGCAGGTAGCGATGGCTTTTTACGAGCAGGGGAATACCGCTAAACTGAACGCGATGATGACCGTTGAGGAGGAGATCCTTTCGGCGCATCCGGGGAAACATAGAACGGAGGTAAAGAATATATGCGGCGCGATGATGTTCTCGGGGGATAACTCGCTTAAGAGGATATCCGTGCTTTCCGGCGGGGAGAGGAGCAGGGTGCTTTTGGCGAAAACGCTGCTTTTCCCGTCCAACCTCCTTATCCTCGATGAACCGACACATCACCTGGATATAGAATCCTGCTCCGCGTTATTCGAAGCCGTGGAGGAATACGAAGGCGCGGCCGTAGTGGTCACGCATGACGAATTTTTTCTCCACAAAGTGGCCACAAAACTCATTATATTCACGGGTGGAAGAATAATGGTCTTCCCCGGCAATTATTCCGAGTTCCTCGAGCAGGTAGGATGGGAGAGCGGAGATATTGTCGCTAAGAGCGCGCGGCCCGGCAATAATGAGGCTAAATGCGAAAACCAAGGCGTTATCGGTATGAATAAAAAAGAAGGAAGAAGGCTTCGCGCGAAGGAAGCGGAAAGCCGTCGGAAAAAGCTCGCTCCGCTCGAGGCTAAAATAAAAGATCTTGAGAAGAAGATAGCTGATTCGGAAGGAGAATATAAAACCCTGACAGAGGAAATAATAAAAGCTTCCGAAGAAAAAGATGCCCCGACTATAACCGAAGCGTCGCGCAAGATCAAGGGGCTTAAACCGGCCATAGACGGGTTATACGAAGAACTTGAAACGGTGCTCGGGAAATATGAACTTGCCAAGAAAGAATTCGGGGAAGACGAAATAGAGTGATGTTGTTCTCTGGCTGACTGGTTATCCGGTTGGCCAGTTAGCCGGTTTAATGACACCTGAGAAAATCCGTGGATGTGAGTCCGTGAAAGTTTACTAGTTTCGCAGAATAACGCGATTCTACTTAAAAGATGTTGCGTTCTTCGGACGGCAACGTATAATTATATCTATGACACGCGCTATAGGTCAAAAAACACGCGGGGGTATCCTGGCTCTTTCGACCCTGGCTATCATAGTCGGCACCGCAGGTCTTTTCCAATTAACCCAGACATTTTATAAATCATATACCATAGGTAAAAGATATTTTAGCCAAGGCGAATATCTTAGGGCCCTTCCATATCTTATAACAGCTCATGCCGCCGGCCCCGAGAGTAGTGGCGCCGCCAATTATCTTCTGTGGACATACCAGAGACTGGGGATAAAAAAGGACGCGGCGGAACTTTTACAGTCGATGTGGGAAAAGAATTCAGGGAGTCCGGTCGTGATGGAAGAACTCGCGGACGGCTTTTACGGCATGAAGGACTACGAAAAAGCGGAAGAGCTGTACCGGAGGATACTGGATAAAGAAGAGGTCTTCCGCATTTCCCGGAAATTCGCGGAGGTTCTTGCCTGGCAAAAGAAATATGGCGAAGCTCTTAGTGTTATTGCCAAACTCAGGGAAACTCGGCCGGAAGAAACAGAGCTCTTGAAATTCGAAGCCGAGACTATGGCAAACGCGGGGCAGTACGAAAAAGCCGAGGCCGCGTATAAGAAGGTGTTGGAGTTTTTCCCGGAGGATAAGGATACTCTCCTAAAGCTAGCGAATACCCTCCGGTACGCGGGGTAGGCCCGGGAGACAATCAGGTATTATAAAGAATCCCTTGGGCTAGAAAGATGACGAGGAAGAATATGATAAGGGCACGGTACGTATGGGCTTTTTTTTTGATACTTTTCGCCGCGAACGTCCATTATGCCATGTGTATGACAGCCGAAGATGAAGCGCGGTTCGGTCTGGCAGAGAGCCTCAATAATACCGGCAAATACCTCGAGGCTCGGCCGATACTGGAAGAGCTTAAAACGAAATATCCCGGGGATAAGAACATAACGTTCGAATTGGCGAAGGCGTTCGGATATGGCGGTCTTTTAAAGGATGCGGCTGGATTATTTAACGAACTTATCGAACGGTATCCGGGTGACGAAGAGATCGAAAGGACATATATCAGCATCCTTGAATCTAACCAGGCGTTCGCCGAGGTAAAAAAACGATATGAAACCCGTCTTAAAAAAGACCCCGAAAGGACCGAATATATGGAAAAGCTCGGGGATGTCTCTTCGTGGAGCGGGGACCATGGTTCAGCTATAAAGTATTATAAGATGGTCATTGATCGAGGCAAGGGGACCGACGAGATAAAACTTAAACTGGCCGATGTTTTTTTCTGGGCGGGAGCGAACAAAGAGGCCGCCGGGATGTACGAGGAGATCGGGATAACTCCCCAGACCGACGCTAAGAGGTACGGCAATCTCGGGGACATCTATTTCAGCCTTAATGAGCTGGATAAGGCGGCGGCCGTTTATTCGAAGCTCGTGGAAAGGGACTCAAGGGATATAAGCGCCAGGATGAAACGGGCCGATGTCCTGTTCGCGTTAGGGAGGACGGAAGAAGCCGAACTGGAGATCAAGGCTGTCGTGAAAGAAAGACCGGATGACACCAAAATGCTTATGACGCTGACGGAAGTATTGGCCCTCGGCGGGCGCTATGACGAAGCCATAAAACCATTGGACGAGATCCTTGCCATAGAGCCCGACAATAAAACAGCGCTTCTTTACAAAGCGCGTTTTTTAAGCTGGAACACGCGGTACCCCGCGGCGCTCGAGGTGTATGACCGGCTTATAGAAAAATATCCCGAATGGATTCTTCCGCGGAGAGAAAAAGGCAGGGTGCTTGGATGGGCGCGGCGGTATAAGGACTCCATCGATACGTATAACGGTATACTCGGCGAAATAGGCCCTGACGGTCCTTCCGAACTGGAGTCGAAGGCCAAAGAGTGTTTTTATAAAGGATACGATTCAAGGGCCATCGAGAGCTATAAAGAGCTCCTGGAGCTGGAACCTGAAAACCTCGAGGCCTTATTCGACATAGGCCAGGTCTATTCAAGACAGATGCGGTGGGAGAACGCCCGAAACACTTATAACAAGGTCCTCAAGATACTTCCCCGGCATTTCCGGGCGAAAGAGGCGCTTGATAAAGTGGATATTATGGCGAAAGGCTTAAAGGCGGAAGCGGGTTATGAGTTCTTTGAGGCGGGGAGCGCCTCCCGTGAAGTCGATAACCGTTATCATAAATCATATTTTGACACGGTTCTTCCGATACACGAGGGGCTCTATCTTCAGACTGGAGAAGAAACGTTCTTTTATTCGCCCGATGATTATCCCGGCTTGACGCGCGAGAAGATATATATAGGAACGAAATACTACATGAAGCCGTTTCTGGAAATGGGAGGAGGGTACAAATACAACGCGTATACGGAGGGGGTCGAAGATAGCCATGATTTTTACGGGGATATCAATATCAGGCCGATCGATCCTGTTTCGGCCGGATTCTACTATGCGAGAGATGATGTCGCCGATAACAGCGAAACATTCAGGAGAAAATTGGAAAGGGACGACTACAGGCTCAGGGCCGATCTTTTATTCAACAGGCGCGCCTCATTCGGGGCCGATTATGTCCACTCGGAATATACGGATGACAACTCGCGGGATGGCTACGCCTTCGACGCGAAAGGGACTTTGTCGTACGAGCCGCGGAGCCTGACGGTCTTTTACAGATATGAGGAGTATGGTTTTGGCGAAGAGAGGGATTATTATTTTACCCCGGACAGTTTTCATACTAATCTGCTCGGCGCGGCCTGGCGGCACTACCTTAACAAAGAGGAGCTTTTTTGGGGCGGCAAAGATACGTACTATACGCTGAAATACACCATGAATATGGACGTTAAAGACCAAAGGGGGCATAAGATCTTCGTGGAGTTCCACAAAGACTGGACGGACAGAGTATCTATACACATCGAATGGAGCAAGCACATGTACGAGCACAGGGAGATATACGGGGACGAGGAGCTCAAGGCGTACATCAAATATTGTTTTTGACGCGTTTCGCGGCGCGCCCCGTTCTTTATGACAGGGTAGGCGGGGAACGGACATTGCGAGAGCGAAGTTGAACCATAAACCCGCGGGGATCCACCGAACCGAAAGAAGTTAGATGCAGATCAAACTATCCGAAAAGCGCAGAATAACCAGGCCCGTGATAGTGCTTATTTTTACGCTGCTTATCACGTATCTTCTGATAAGGACGGTGTTCATCGCGTACGCTAAATACAGCTCACTCGAAAAGGTCCTGGCCGTTCTTTTTCTTATATCCGAGGCGTTCGTGATATTCCACGCGTTCGGGTATCTCGCCACGCTTTTTAGGCTGTCAAAAAGGGGCACGGAGGGAATAAAGACGGTCGAGCTTAACGAGTTCCCGGAAGTCTCGGTGCTTATCCCGGCGCGGCATGAACCCAAGGAGATACTTGAGGGTACGGTCGTGAGCTGTTATAACATCGACTATCCTAATATCAAGGTATACATACTCGACGATTCTTCGGAAGAAAGCTATAAGCGCGAAGCCGAGGAACTTGCGCTGAAATATAAAGCTAATTTATATAGACGTGCTAGTAGGCACGGAGCCAAAGCCGGGATAATAAATGACTGCGTAAAGACTCTCGGTTCGAAGTATGTCGTGATATTCGACGTTGACCAGAACCCCATGCCGAATTTTCTCGTTAAGCTCATGCCGATCATTGAGGCGGATCCGCGCCTGGCGCTGGTCCAGACCCCGCAGTTCTATAGTAACCTCGGCTCGGCGAAGGTAGCGTTCGCTTCGGAGATGCAGCAGGCCGTTTTTTATGAGTATATATGCGAGGGTAAAAGCTCGCACCAGGCCATGATATGCTGCGGGACGAACGTGCTTATAAGGAGGGAAGCCCTCCTTGATGTGGGAGGCATGGATGAATCCACCGTGACGGAGGATTTCGCCACGTCGTTCAGGCTGCACCGGCGGGGATGGAAGACGTTATACTACAACAAGGTAAACACTTTTGGGGAGGGGCCTTCCGATATCGGGGCGTATTTCCGGCAGCAGAAAAGATGGGCTATGGGCAACATAACGGTTCTGAAGACTATATTAAGGGATCTTTTATTCGCGCCGCGCGGCATCGGGCCGATGCAGTGGCTGGAGTATCTTATAACCGGGAGTTATTATCTTATCGGGTGGACGTACGTGTTCCTTATCTTTTGTCCGATCATCTACATCTTTTTTAATATCCCGTCATTTTTCATGAACCCCGTGGTTTATTCTTTCACGTTCTTTCCGTATCTTGTGCTGTCGCTTGTAGTGTTCTATGAAAGTATGGGCGAAAGGAAATATAAAGCTCTTCAGGTTATCAAGGGGCAGCTGCTCTCGTTCCTTACTTTGCCGGTCTTTATGTCAGCCGCGATAGGCGGTATTATCGGGAAGAAAAGGACGTTCCAGGTGACTTCTAAGGTATCCGGAGGGAGAGTGTCCTATTTTACCTTATGGCCGCAGATAACTTTCTGGGCGGTGAATCTCGCGGCGATAACCTGGGGGCTCGAACGCTATTTTTATGAACGTACGGCGGCGGTATTCGTTAACGTCGCGTGGATAGTTTATCATTTTCTGCTTTTATCATCGGTTTTTTATTTCAATGAAGATTAATAAACGCCTAACCCGAATAGCGGTCCTGTTCTTTCTCGTTTTGGCGGCCGCGGCACAGTATTATTTATTTCGGGAACAGACTGACAAAGTTTCTCCCGGAATAAGTCCGGATAATATTATCCGGGACACCTGGAGCGGGTATAAACGGTCTTTTATCGATAATGACGGCCGGGTCATGCGGGTCAAAGAGGGGGATACGGTATCGGAGGGGCAGGCTTACGCGATGCTAAGGGCCGTTTGGATGAGGGATAAGGAGACTTTTGATAAGTGCTACAGATGGTCGGAACAGAACCTGTCCAGAAATGGGAATAGCGGGGATAGTCTTCTTGCCTGGCGGTGGGAGAACGGGAAAGTGGTGTCCTGGATGCCGGCCAGCGACGCGGATATCGACTACGCTTTGAGCCTTGTGTTAGCGGGACGCGTCTGGGGACAGGCGGCTCCTCCGGATCTTGAGGATTACCTCCGGAAGGCCACGCAAGTCCTGGCCGACATACTTTCGTTAGAGACGTACAGAACTCGCGGCGGGAGGCTTTATCTCTCCCCGTGGATACTTGGGCAGGAAGGGGCGTCCGGGAAATTCCCGGTCAATCCGTCATATTATTCGCCGGCGCATTTCAGGGTATTCAATGCGGAAACGGGCGATAAAAGGTGGCTGGATCTGGCGGAGACAACTTACTTTGTGCTGGAGGCTCTGGCGGCCGGGTTCGGCGACATGGAAGGGAAAGGCCTGGTGCCGGATTGGTGCGCGGTTGACGCGGATGACCGGTTCTATCCGTTGGAAGGGAAGTCCGCCGGGTTCGGCTGGGAAGCTGTAAGGGTTCCTCTACGGATAGCGATGGATCATCTATGGTTCAAGGCCGAAAAGGCAAAGGTGTTCTTCGATGCCGGCTTTACGGGGTTTATCGAGACGGAATGGAAAAAAAATAACGCCGTCTATTGCGAATACGCGTATAATGGCGGATCGGTCGATAAATATGAGAACCCTTTGTTTTACGCGGCGTATTACTGCGCCCTGTCGGTAAGCGCGTCGCCGTACGCTGATAAGATGCTTGGAAAAACGAGGGTATATCTTAAGGACACGGAGAGCGGGGTTGTATATTCCGGGCGCGACGAATATTACATCAACAGCCTCGCGTGGTTTGCGGAAGGTCTTTTTCAGGGTATAATTGTGAACGCGGAGAAAAGGTGAACGATGATAACAAAGCAGAGATTTATTGAAGAACTTGAAAAATGTCTTAAAACGGAACAAAGCGCTATCCCCCTTTACGCTAAGCATGTCAATAACACGCTTTTTCTTTCAGGCTTTACTAAGTCTGATAGCGAGAAGATATCCAAGGTGATGAAGGAACTTATGGACGACTCGAAGGCGCATAGTGATGTGTTGGAAGGGCTTATAGACCGGGCCAAGCGATCGGAGAGAGATGTTTACTAAAGAGGATTACAGGGAATACTTCGAGGCCATTCTGGCGAAAGAGCGCCAGATGGTCTTTAACCTTCGGGAAATAAAGGCCAGGGTCGAAGACGCGAATATATTGGAAATACTCGAGATGATAGCCGAAGATGAGGCCAAACATTACTCGTATGTGCGGGATATCTTCGACCAGGTCCTTTTGGAGGATGTCGCCGAGCAAAGAAAATTCGTACGCGAGAATTTTCTTGGGACGGTGAAAATGAAGGACCAGAATACCGGAGAGGAAATAGCTGGCCGGTGCCTTAACATTTCGGAAGGCGGGATGTGTGTCGAGGTGGAGAGGGCCCTCAAGATAGGCGACTCTTTCGAGGTGTGGATAGAACTATTCGATAAAAAAGGGATTATCCATTGTTTGGGGAAACTCCGGTGGCATAGAAAAGGTATCCCCAAATATGATACGATCGGTCTTGAACTTTTCCGGTGCGGGTGGACGGCGGGTTGATATTTGGCTGTCCGGTTCGCCAGTTAGCCGGTTTGCCGGTTCCGTAGGACGTGGGACGAAGGAACAGTCAAAAAGTCGAAAAGTCTAAAGGTCGAAAGGTCAGAAAATCGAAGAGTCAAAGTCGGGGGAGAGAAGCAAGAGGCAAGAAGCAAAGAGTTCGTGGGACGAGAGGGAGAGTAGGGGTTCAATATTTTGAACCCCTACTTGGCGCGCGTGACAAGGCGGGGATGAAGGACATTGTGGAAGATTGACATTTTGACTGACCGCCATGCTCTACGCACGATGTTTTAACTAAACGCTATACGCTGTACGCTAAAAATATCTTGCCATAACGCTATCCTTAGCCTTAAAATAATCATCGTACGTAGCGGAACGTTTGCCAATTGTATGTTCTATATCCGGGAAGAAGTTTGTCATGGAAAGAAAAAATGCCGCGACGGTAAAGAATGATCCGATAACACTTGTTGGTGAAGAGCTGCGGGTCGGGCAGAAAGCGCCGGACTTTAAGGTGCTTGACCACGACCTGGCGGAGGTCACCCTGGACAAGTTCCGGAACAAGATAAAACTTATCGCAACGGTACCGTCCCTTGATACGCCGGTATGCGACCTTGAGATAAAAAGGTTCAATGACGAAGCGGCGAAGATATCAAAGGATGTCGTGATAATTTTTAGAAGCATGGACCTTCCGTTCGCGCAGAAAAGGTTCTGTCAGGATTTTGATATAAAGAAAGTAAAGACCTTCTCGGACCACCGTAGCGGAGATTTTGGCTTGAAATACGGTGTTTTAATAAAAGAGCTCAGGCTTCTCGCGAGGGCCATATTCATAATCGATAAGGACGAGAACGTAAGGTACGTCGAATACGTGAAGGAACTTACTTCTCCCCCCGATTATGACGGGGCGGTAGCGGCTCTCAAAAAGATATGACGCGGCTTTCCCGCGTAAATAAGTAAAGGAGTTCGCGATGAGAAAGATGATATACGTTCTGATGTTCGCGGTAGCGGTCGTGTTATCGGGATGTTCCACGGTAAAGCCGGTCCCCGAAGGCGAAACCCCGGAGGCGAAAATAGCGCGTCTCGAAGCGGAGCTCGACCGTTTGAAGTCGGAAAAAGACGCGGAACTGGCGGCGAAAGAGAAAGAATTTTTACGTTTACAGAAGGAACAAAAGAAAAAGCTGTCCAGCCTTGAACAGGCGAAAGAGGATCTCGAGAGAAGCCTGAAAAAAGAGCTGGGGGATTATAAAGCGAAACTTGAGATAACCGAGAGGGGCCTTGTTATAACTTTCCTCGCCGAGATATTCTTCAATTCCGGGAAAGACGAGGTGATAACGGAAGGAGAGGCGACGCTCCAAAAAGTCGCGGAAGTGCTCAACGGTGATGTCGTGAACCTTTCCGTGGCGGTAGAGGGCCATACCGATAATGAACCTATAAAATATTCCGGTTGGAAGACCAATTGGGAACTTTCTTCGGCCCGGGCGCTTTCGGTAGTGCACTATTTTATCGATAAGTGCGGTGTTAAACCTGAGCGTTTGTCAGCCATAGGATACGGAGAGTATCGTCCGATTACATCCAACGATACTCCCGAAGGCCGGGGGAAAAATAGAAGGGTCGAGATAATTGTCATACCGTCCCTTATCGAGAAGGCAAAATCCGGAAAAGCGTAAGCGTGATGGTACAGGGGCTAGCCCTTTGCGTCGGACAGAACGATATTATTTTAAAAATGTCCGACGGAAAGTACTAGCCCCTAAGTTTTTTTTGAGAAAAGATCTGGCCTCGGAAAGTGTAGAACGAGGGGCGCGGGGTTACGCGTAAAGGAGGATGTTATGTCGTTAAATATCCCTGTCAGGAAACTTATGGTCTTTATTATGTTCATCGTTTTTTATGGGCCATATTCTCCGGTTTTTTGCGAGAGCCCGAGGGAAACTCCGATAGTTAAAGTCGTGCGGGAAAACGCTAATTCGGTGGTCAATATAAGTACGGAACGCGTAATTCTTTTAAGGGAAAACCCGTCATGGATAGGTTATGGTGACGAATTCGATATTTCATTCCAGAGGTTTTTTAACACATACCAACCCTATCGCGCGTTAAAACTTAAGAGCGTGGGTTCCGGAGTGATATTGGATAGCGAGGGAGTGATAATTACCAACGCGCATGTTATCAATATGGCGAGCAGTATATTCGTTATCTTGAGCGATGGTACCTCGGTCAAGGCCCGGGTGATGTATCAGAGCTCGGAGGATGACCTGGCCGTGATAAAAGCCGATGCCGGGAAACCCCTTAGACCGATCAAGCTGGGAGGTGGCGAAGATGTCATGATAGGCGAAACGGTCATCGCCGTCGGGAATCCTCTGGGGCTCGAGAACTCGGTGTCCGTGGGGGTTATTAGCGGAAAGAACAGGGCTCTTTATTCAGCGGGCGGGGATATAATGGCCGCCAATTTATTGCAGACGGACGCGGCTATCAATATGGGGAATAGCGGAGGGGCGCTATTAAATCTCGACGGGGAACTGGTCGGCATAAACATGGCGGTCGCCGATAACGCGCAAGGGATAGGTTTCGCTATCCCGGTATCCAGGGTAGGGGAGATATTGGACGCGTACAAGAACAATATGGATCTTTCGATAAAACATAGCGATGCTAGGACAACGCCTCGCGTTCCTTCTGAGCCGGCCTTGTCCGGAAGCTTGCTGCGGGAAGACGAGGGTTCTTTTACTTATATGGAACGCCTTCATAAACAGATGGAACAAATGATCCAAGATTCTTTTAGTCAGATGGACACGCCTTCCGGGTTTGGCGGAATGTTCAAAAGCGATCTCTCCTATGATAGATCGGTCAATTTTGAAGAAGAAAATAATATGTATCTATTGAAACTCGATATTTCGGATCTGGATAAAGATAAGATCAACATAGAGATCAACGAACGGTATATAACCATCTCAGGGGAATATTCTTCCGAAACGGAGGAAAGTCAAACCGGTGTTTCCATGGAAGCTCGGCAGTTCGGGTCTTTTACCCGAACGATCCCCATGCCTAAAGACGCGGATATGAACGGGATCAAGACCGGGAAAGAGGGCGGCACGCTCATTATAAAGATATCGAAAAAAGTTTAAATGCAGAGGGCGTATTTTAGCGCGTAGTGTTTAGCGTATAGTTAAAACATCGTACGTAGAGCATGGCGCATAGCGTTTTCCGCCGCATCATTGTATCGTAGGACATCCACTTAAGTTTAAACCCGAATATCGAAATCCGAAACTCGAAACAAATTCAAAATCCTAATGTCTCAATGTATTAACCTCACACAGTCGATTTTGGTCTTTCTATTTTTGGTCATTTAAACACTGTTTCGCCTGCCTACCTTTGACAGACGATAACTGTCCAACAACCAACTACAAACAACAAACTTCAAACTACATCCTTCCTCCTTTTTATCCCACGCCTACGGACTCTTTGACTCTCTGAATCTCTGCATCTCTACAACGAACCGGCAAACTGGCCAATAACAAACTACAAATCTCAAACTACATCCTCCGTTCCACGTCCCCCAGTCTCTTTACTTCTTGCTTCTGACTTCTATCTCTGGACTCTGTCACTCTGCCTCTTCCCAACGAACCGTCCAAGATAGTTTTTGACACACGCAAGGCATCCGTTGTAAAATAGATAACGCACTAACATCGTGCCAGGTCTATATTTACGGCTAATAGAACCTCTCGTGATTTCCCCGCCTTTTTTGAGAGGAGACGAATATGTTCGAAAAGATCCTTATTGTCGACGACGAAAAAGACTACCGTGAAATATTAAAAACCCAGCTAAACGATTATGTCATAGCCGAGGCGTCAACCGCGAAAACGGCTATGGATATTCTAGGGAAACCAAATGATATAGATCTTGTTCTTCTTGATGTCGAACTCCCTGACGCTAAAGGCACGGAGATGTTGGCCGCGATACGCGATAATAATCCCGGGATAGGCATAGTCATTCTTACCGGGCATGGTTCCACCGATATCATCCTTGACTCTTTGCGCGGGCACGCCGATGATTACGTGAATAAGAACGAGGGATCTGAAAAAATAAGGAAATCCGTGGAAGAGACTATCCGGGCCCGTGCCATGGAAAACGGACCTTCGAGGGACATCTCGCACGAGAAGATACAGAAGATAAAACATTTTATCTATAAGAACTGCCTAAAGAACATAACCCTGGAAGACGCCGCGAAAGTAGTATGTTTGAGCCCTAAATATTTAAGCAGGGTCTTCCGCGTGGCGGTCGGGAAGGGGTTCAACGAATATAAACTTGAGCTAAGGATAGACCACGCCGAAAACCTGCTTATTAAGACAAGCTATACGGTTTATCAGGTGGCGGATAAAGTGGGATACGAGAACCCGGAATCTTTTATACGGCAATTCCGGAAAAAGAACGGATGCACTCCGACCGAATACAGGGAGCGGACCCAAAAGCTCCCCGGCAAAAACAACCATAACAAGAACGACCGGAAAAAATGAAATGACGGACTATGGATATGATCTATCCGGCCAATCGGGAGCTGTTTGACGAGGCGCGGCGAATAGGCAAGGTTTCGGGGGCGCTTCTTAAAAAATTCAATTCTAAAAAAATAACCTTATTCGAGCTCTCTCCGCACAAAAGGATATTTCTTTTCTTTTTTACCAGGTCATTAAAGACATACTTAGCCGTGTGTGAACTTTGCCGGCTGGGATTCGGCCAGGATGTTTTCAGCCTTTTAAGGAACCTCTTGGAAAACCTGATCTCAATGAAATATATACTGCATGAAGCATCTCTCGCGGATAAGAAGACGGTCAGGTTCGTCGAATATAAATGGGTGATATTCACGAGATATCTGGAGGCCGGTAGTCGGTCAGCCGCCAGCGATCCGCTTGTAAGGAAGAGGGATGTCATACTCGAAAAATATAAAGAGTACAAAACGAAATACGGGATATCATCTGACAGGGCCCTTTTAACGTGGTCGGGAAAATCGGTAAGGGATATGGCAAAAAAGGTCAGCAATAAACTTCTTGAAGAATATGAGACGACATTCCGGTTCTGTTCCAGGTTTTCCCATCCGAGTATAGTCGGGGATAAGGAATACATCGACTATAAAGAGGAAAGCCTGATCCTTTCGCCTTTTCCGTCTGACGTGGGGATCCCCCAGGCGCTCTTTTTGGGGATGAAATACATGACCAACTTTATGGTCTTACTGGACGAGTTGTTTGTTCTTGAGAACACGAAGAACATTTCCGGGATCAAAAAAAATCTTCAGAAAATACACGATTCTATTCTCGCCGGGCGAGACCCGGCCATGGAAAAGTCAGTGGCTTCTCCCGGAACACCGCCGGGCAAAAAGATACTTCTCAAATTCGACCTTACCAACGATATTTAATTTCATTTTTATAATAATCGCTATCACGTAGCTCTCCGTCGCGCTGTCTCCGCGTGCGGAGACAGCGCGGTGCTCGAACTGCCGTCGCCACCCATCTTTAGGCAAAAGGGTGGATACCGGGATATGCCGAGAATTTAGTGAAGTCTTGCGCATCCTGGCCAGCCATATGAACGGCTGAAGCGACGGGAAGGATGCTTTCGAGCATTGAGCGGTCTATGGCCGACAGGATATGAATAATTTAAGCTCCCACGCTAAGCTGCGCCTGAAGAACAAAAATAAAAAATAGACCGCGAGAAGCGCAAAAAGCATCCTTCCCACGGATAACTGAACTATTACGCCGGGTGGCGCCCCGTAAAAAACCAAAAACATTTTCACCGAACTAAAAGGTAGAAAAAAGTCAGGACAAAAGAGAATCCGCCAATTTTTTAAAAACAGTGTTCCTGTACAATGTAAGATGTGTCTTTGGAAATTTTCAAAAAAGAAAGGAGGTGAATGAAAATGAAAAAACTATTAATGTTCATGATGCTATTTGTTTTGGTGCTCGCGTCAGAGGCCTTCGCGGCCGTGGCTACGCTTTCGGATTCTGAAATGGAAGAGATCAACGCCGGCGAATGGGTTGTCATAGATCCCCAAACTCAGGCAGTTGTCGATGTCCACTATTCGAGTAACGACATAAAGCTTTCGGATGAATCCCAAACGGAATTAAAGGCCGTGAATAACGCCAACGCGGTTGATAGCGCGATAGCTGTCCAGACCAATATCGCCAGGACTACCGCGGGCGATCCGTTGGAAGCCATCGAGAATATAGGAGTGAATCAGTCGAATACGGCGCTCTTGCTTAACTATAATCCGTCTGAAAGCTCCTCTAGTTTCTCGAAGAATTCCACAACGTCGGTTACGAGCGAAAGTACTTCTTCTTCCAGCTCAAGCCTCGAAGCCCGCGCGGGAAGCTTCAGCGAGTCGAGCGAAAGTTCTTGCCTGGCCGTACTGGACTACGACGAAACTCTAGATGTCAATATCGCGAAGTCCGGGACCGGGGAGACGGAGACCAAGAGCGGGGAGACGGAATTTGTCCAGGCGTGCGCAGTTGTCGTTGATTACGATAAGACGATAGATTTCCACGCGGGTTCGGGTTCCTCGGCGAGTAAAGAGTGCGGGTTTACCGAAGCAAGCAGCAGCGCGGCGAGCGAAAGTTCTTCTAAAACGTCGACGAGAGAGGAGATATCTGAGGCAGGAGGCGAAAGCCGGAAAAACCTCAGCGAGAACAACCACCTGGATCTCGAGGATGTTTCCCAGAAGAACCTCATGGCGGTCAGCAATCTGAACGCCGTAGGTTCAGCGGCTGCCGTCCAGACGAACATCGCGGCGAATGTCGGGGTAGGCGGGACTTTCAACCAGAGTAACACAGCTTCTGTTACTAACGGGCTCTAATGCCGCGGATGACCGCGGTCATGTAGGCCCCGAAAAAATTAAAACAAAAGGAAGGAGGTGAAACAATGAAGAGAATATTAACGATCGTAATGCTCCTAATGTTTGGGATAGCACAGCCGGCTCTGGCGGGCGTCGTAACTCTCTCGGACGTGGAAATGGACGAGATAGATGCCGGCGAATGGGTCGTCATAGACCCATCGACACAGGCCGTGGTGGACGTGCATTATTCGGCTAACGACATAGAACTTTCGAACGAATCTCAAACGGAGCTAAAGGCCGTGAATAACGCGAATGCTGTAGACAGCGCTATCGCGGTCCAGACGAACATCGCAAGGTCAAGCGCCGGTGATCCCGTTGAGGCTATAGCGAACCTGGAGGTCAACCAGAGTAACCACGCCGAGATACTTAACTACAATCCTTCGGAAAGCGAATCGGCATACTCGAACGTGACGTCCAGTTCCTCGGAAACGAGCCAGAACAGCACGTCTAGTTCAAGCGTTTCCGGTAGCGCGGCGAGTTTCTCGAGCTCGGAATCTTCATCCTGCGAGGCAGTGTTGGATTATGACGAGACTTTGGATATAAATATCGCAAAGTCGGCTGCCGGAGAGGAAGAGGGTAAAGGTTACGAGAACGAGTTTGCCGAAGCCTGCGCGGTAGTTGTCGATTATGACAAGACCATCGATTTCACTCTGAAGAAAACATCTCAAGCGGCGGGATCGAAGGAATGTGTCTCGACATCCGGGACGACGGCAACTTCGTCCGGGTCGGCATCAACTGTCACTACAACGACAACTAATACCGGCAGCGAGTCGCGGAAGAACCTCAGCGAGAACAATCATCTGGACCTGGAAGACGTGTCGCAGAACAGCCTCATGGCGGTCAGCAACCTGCACGCCGTGGGTTCTGGAGCGGCTGTACAGACCAATATCGCCTCTAACGTAGGCGTGGGTGGTACATTCAACCAGAGCAACACAGCATCCGTTATTAACGGTCTTTGATAGTGGTTGAGGTCGGAAAGGCGGGGGGAGAAAGTTCCCCCCGCCGGTCTAAAAAAACATATAGTTTAAGGGGGCGTACCGTGGTAAAGAAAGTCCTATCGCTTTGTGTCGCCGGTATTTTGACGGTCACGGTATATATCCATGCGGGTTTTGCCGGGAACGCGATGGTCCTCTCCGATGCGGAACTGGATACAGTTTACGCGGAAGGTTTCTTGGTGGATTTTGGTCTTCCGGACGGGGACATAGATCTTCCCGGCGCTATTAGCGGCGATCAGACGGCGAATCTTGCGGCGAATATGGGTGTGAATCAAGAGTCGAGCGGGAACGTCTCGATAGGCGGAAGTATTCCCGGAAACGGCATAAACGGGACGCTTCCCATCCAGGGCATAACGCCGATACAGATGGATCTTATTCTTGACAAGGACCAGAACGGGAATGTCGGGCTTACATTGGATAGCCCTCTTCCGGACATACCGGGGACATATCTGCCGGGGGGATATAACATCTTGCCGTCGGGTAATTCCGGTACGAACATCGTTATTGTCGACGATCTCGCGCAACAGAACCTTTCGTCTTTCGTTAATGTCAATTCCGCGGGCAGCATAGTGCCGGTCATGATAAATATCATCATAAACATAAACTCAACGGTCGAGAACGTTTCGGGGACAAATAATCTGGATTTCAGCAACTATTATCGCTTCAACGTGGCGCAAGAATAAGAATAGGCCGGAATAGAACGCTCATGGCGCGAAATGAAAAATACACACTTACGATGTCCGATATCCTTATCGCTGATCTTCTGCATCATTATTTTATTTCAGGCGGATGCGGGAGCCTCGGTCCTGTCCATGGGAGATCTCGTATCGCGAAAAAAAGTAAAAAGCGTGCGGGAGATAAAAGACCGGAACGTTGTAAAGCAAAGTCTTGATTTTAGTTGCGGGCCGGCCGGGTTGGCCACGATCATAAAATATTATTGCGGTGGGGATACGAGCGAAAAAGAGATTCTTACCGAGCTTCTGCTGAATACGAGCATTGAAAAAGTAAAACAGAGGCGCGGTTTTTCGCTTCTGGACCTTAAAAGATACGCCCAAAAAAAAGGTTATGTAGTTACGGGGTATAAGATGGATATGGATTTTTTAAAGGAAATAGAGAGCCCGGTACTTGTCCCGATAAAATTCAAGAACTATCGGCATTTTGTTGTCATTAAGGACGCGGTAGGGGGCCGGGTATTTTTCGCCGATCCGGCGATGGGCAATGTTACGATGAGGACGGATTGTTTCGAGAGTATTTGGCAGAAAGGCATAGGGCTGGTCGTGGCTCCGCCGGATGTGTCCGGCGTCAGTAATAAGCTTATCCCCGAGGAGGAAGAACTCCGGGTCGTGGACCACCGGAGCATTAAACGTAGTTTGGAAAATGCCGTTAACAGAACGGCGGTATTCCCTTCGGAATTCTAAAATTTTTAGGTATAGATGGATAAAACAAACATAAGAAAAATATCATGGAAAATAACGTTATGCGTTCTTTTATGGGGATATCTTTTTTCCGCAGATATTTATGGGGAAGAAGCGAAAAGCGAGAGCGGATTTTTAAGCGGACCGGAACAAACCGAAATGCGCGAACGCGTAGAGAGCAGGTTGGCCGAAAAAGTGCCGCGTGATCTCGAAGAAACGGGCGCGACGAGGGAGATGGTAAAACAAATAATAAAAGAAGAGTTGAGCCGGGAAATTAGGTATATCGTCGAGGAGGAGGTCTCGAAACATTTAGCCAAATCCGGGGGCGAGATCCTGCCGGAATCCCAGATGGAGATTATCGTAGGTGGATCTTCCGCCGCTGGTAATGATATGAAGCTCGCGCCGGTCGAAAGTCCGATGGAAGAACTAAACGCCGTGGATCTTGAGACCGCGGCAGGCAAAGAATTGGAAAGGGCTCTTGAGCAGAGTTTAGTAGAGCGAGGCGGGATGCTTTTGCCTAAAGGCAAGTTGCAGATAGAACCCAGTTTTTCCGCCGCCCATTTTTCGTCGAATAGGATAAACATACAGGGGTTTAGTATCCTTCCCGTACTTGTTATAGGCGAAATATCGACCGAGTCAGTCAAAAGAGATATTCTTATTTCAGCGCTGGCCATGAGGTACGGACTATGGACGAACCTGCAGAGCGATATTAGTATTCCATATAGGTACGAGCACGACAGGGTCAACGATAATATGGGTACCGAAAGGACAAGGGCCGAGGGAGGCTTAGGCGATATAGCCGGGTCGATAAGCCGGCAGTTCGCTTGGGAAAAAGGATGGATGCCGGATATCTTGGGGTCGGTTTCGGTCAAAAGCGATACTGGCAGTAGTCCCTATGGGAGAGAGATCGGTCTTGGGACGGGGCACTGGGCGGTAAAAGGCGCGCTTATGGCCGCCAAGACCAGCGACCCTTCGGTGGTTTTCGGCAATATAAATTATACATGGAATATCGAAAGGCCTATAAGCGACTACGGGATAATGGACCCGGGGGATACCATCGGGTACGCCTTAGGCGCCGCGATCGCTCTCAGTTATCAGACCGCGATAAATTTTCAGTATGAACAAAGCATAACTTCCAAGATGGAAAAGGACGGACTCGAGATAAACGGGTCTTTTCTTAACGCGGCCAACTTTAAGAGCGGATTTACGTGGTCTATATCCGAAAAGGTATCCGTGGATTTTTCGGCAAATGTCGGGCTTACGACGGATTCGCCCGATTATTCTATAACGCTGAAAGTGCCGTATACGTTTTGATCCGGCAAAAAAGGCAAGTTGAAGCCCCGTGCGTATCCTAGGTTGAGTCCGCCGGTTCAGTCGTTAAATAGGTTAAAAGTCCAAAGTCCAAAAGTCGACCTTTCCCCAGAAGTGTTTAAATCCGAATATCTAAATATCGAAATCCCTGCCTGCCGGCAGGCGTTAGGATCGCGAACGTCCTACGTCCCACGGAACTACCTCTAACTTCTTCGCCTTTCGTTTCTGTGGTTCTTGCCTCTTGTTTCTCTTTCCCCGACGCTGACTCTTTCCTAACCCCCCGGCTAACTGGCAAACTATTGAGCCAGAGAACTATCGAACCAACTTCGTTCCTCGTCTTTTGTTTCTCGGGAAGTCCGTCACCTGTCCGCAGGTATAGAGTCCGGAAAGGTAGAAAAATGTCAATTGTTCGTAGAGCCCGCCAATTCCGCTAACCACGTATTTTGTGGAAAATATTATATAGGAATAAGAAGCGCAAAAATAGCGTTGACACAGATCTTGAAACACAAAAAAACGCGGGATCAAAATGCTTAAAGTTTTACTTATAGGACCTAACTCCCCCGCCGGAGATAAATATTGTTTTAACGCGCCGCCCCTTGGGATATGGCGGATATGCGGCTTCCTTCGCGCGAACGGCATCGAGTGCGATGTTTTCGATCCGAATCTCTATAAAGAACGCTACGTAAAATTCCAAAAAGTCCTTAACGATTTTAAGCCCGATGTTATCGGGTTTTCTATAACTAGTATGACTCTGCCGTACGATATATCACTTATCCATTGGGCAAGGAGGAAATTTGGTGAAGGCATTTATGTCGCGGGCGGTATCGGGGCGACATTTGAGGCGAAGACAATTTTAGAAAATTCTCCCGTGGACTATTGCGTGGCCGGTGAAGGAGAAGTCCCGATGCTCGAGATCTGCCGGTCTAAATGGAATAAGGGTTATGTGCGGGACGATATCCCGGGGCTTATTTATCGAAGGGGCGCGGAGATAATCAGGAATCCAAATGTGCCGCTTACGTGGGAAGAATTTGAAGATGTTTCAATGGCTGTTCCATACGACGAAATGAGGATATCCGCGTATTGGAACAGGATGCTTAAGAATAACGGGATCGAAGGTGTCGCTGACGAGGAACTCAAAAAACAGCGCCTTGGTGAAGTGTACAGCATCAGGCTCATGACGAAAAATCATTGCCCCATGGGCTGTTCGTTCTGCAGTTACACGAATTTTTTGAATTTCGCCAACCGGAATAACCGCGTAGGCGTTATAGGCTTGAGGCCGGACAAGGTCATATCAATGATCGAAAAACTGGCGAGACTTTATCCCCAAATGCGGACGCTTATATTTCAGGACGATAATTTCTATTTTAAGGATGACCGCGGGACCTTGGATCTTTTGGAAAACATAATCCGGAAAAAGAGAGAAAAGGCCATTCCGGGGCAGCTGGCCTTTATCGCCTCGAACAGGATAGATTTTATAGATCGGAAAGGGCTTTCACTCATGAAAGACGCCGGGTTCAGGGTCATCGGGTATGGTGTGGAGTCTTTTTCGCGGGGAGTGCTTCTAGAGTTCGGGAAAGAACATATATATGACAGGATTGACGGCGTTATCGAAGAAACCAAAAGTCTAGGCATAAAACCTTTTTTGGATATCATACTTTCCTCGCCTAACAGCACCTTTGAGGATGTTATTTATACGATGAATAAGAGCATTACGCACGCTTTAAACGGATGCGAAGTCTCGATCTATCCTGTAGTCATCCCCTTGGCGGGTTCGCGGATAGTGAGTATGCCCGAGATAATGGATCTTATCCAGTATCAATACGTGAATATACCAAAGACGAAGTTCGGTTTGTGGCGCGGTACGGGCATACTGCCGAAAGATGAGAAAGCCAGGAAGTTTTTGGAATGGCTTAAAAAAGGTTTTGAAAAATATACGCAGTATTTTGTCCAGGAACACGGCGTAAATTATTTCCCGTCAAGGGTGCGTTCGCTGATATACGGTATGGCGGCCGCCGATATCTGCCCGGATCTCGTGAATTATCAGAAAGAAGAAGTCGAAAAAACCATATTAAGCACGGTAACCCATGATGTTAAAGCGCATTGTTAAACTGGTATTTTTTTGTTCCATAACCGCGGCCATGATCTCGGCAGGACAAGGCGGAGCGGAGGCTCAGGACGAGACGCTGGACCTTGTTCCGCGTCAGACCAGGGACGACGAGAGCCGGGAGATCATCGCCAGTCATATCAAGGAACATGAGCTGAGGGGAACGTTCTTCTACGAAGATCTGTCTTATGACCCAGCGGACACCAAGGGAGGGTCGTTTTCGGCTACTTTTCGGGACCTTGACAGGCTGACCTTGTTCGCTGAGTCGACATATCAGAATAAGTTCAAGGATGATGAGCTTTTTTTTAAGTTCGGAGGGGCATATAGGACTGCCGAAAAACTTATTTTCAAGGAAATAATCGGTACGGCTCCGATAAGGAACACTTTCCCGGTTTTCTTCTCGGACTCGGAATTTGTATACAACGTAACGGAAAACGTATCGACGCATTTTGGGTATATGATCGACATCTTCCCGGATGTTAAGGCGCATATCCTATACCCGGGGGTAACGTTCTATCCGCACCCGCAGATATACGTGCATGGGAAATATTTTCTTTCTATTTTCGATTTTGACGAGAAAAGTTCTTTGTCGTCGAATAACTCTTACCTTGTTAAAGTCGGGTTTTATATGGATAAAAAAAATGAGTTTTCCGCAGGATATGGAAGGAATTCAGAGTCGTTCCTGACAGCCGATAAAGTGGGCGAGTTCGAGGCTAATACATATACCGGGCTATGGAATTTCAACCTTAGCGGGGCGTGGTGGTTAACGACCGCTTTTACTTATCAGGACCGCGTAAAACCGGTCGCTGGGCATGAAGTGAGAACGGAAACGGGGCTTATATACAAATGGTAGAAAAGATAATAGCTATATCGGCGGGATTATATATCCCTTTTGTGGACGGGCTGGACTTTCTGGTCAAGCTTTTTTACCGGGCCAAGACGACAACTCGCGGGAACAAGATATGGCCGTCTTCGGTAAGAGAAGTGCCCGAAGACATCGAAGCGCTTAAGGACCCGGCCGACAGCATAATCAGGCATTTTATGGTAAAACCGTACAAGGTCGTAGTGTCGGTGCATAATATCGCCGAAACCTTCGAGGAATTCAAGAACAACATGGAAGATTTCGGTTATGAGAACGTGCTTGTAATAGACGACGCGTCCTCCGACGTCACGCGGCATCTGCTGAGAAAAGAAAACTTCGATTTTCTTTCCAATAATATCAACCTGCAAAAGTCGGCCAGTATACTCAAGGGGATAAGAAGTCTCCCCAGGGAAATAGAAACTATCATAATTATAGACCCGGACGCGCGGATATTGAACCTGAATTCGAGGGAATACGGCAAACGCATCTCGGATATAGAGGAAGTCATTTCTGATTTTCAGAAATCCGGATATGAAGGTTGCGCCGTAAGGGTCTTGGCCGAGTGCCAATCTTTGCTGGAATATCTGCAGAACTTCGAATATAAAACATGTATGAGCCTGGCAAAAAAATCGCTGCAGGGCCTGTGCATGACTTCGGGGGCGTTCGCGATCTTTAAAAGAAATTTCATCGAACGCGTGCTGACGGAACACTCTAAAAGTGTTTATGGGGAGGATTACGAGACCTCCTTGCGGATCCTGGCCGCGGGCGGACATATTTATTACGACGGGAGGCTCACGGTCGTCACTAAGCAGAAGAAAAATTTATGGGACTTGACCCGTCAAAGGATGGGGTGGGACCTTTCGCTGCTAAAGATACAGCTTTTGATGATGAAAAGGATAAATTTCCTGACGAAAAATTTTATTTCTTTCTATCATTACGTGATCTATAACACGATAATATCGATAGTCCTTCATCCTATACGGCTGGTTTCCATAGCTCTGCTTATCACGTCGTTCTTGAATATTTTCGATAATCTGTTCATGGCGGGTATTATCCCGGACCGTTATTATTCCGATCCGCGCCTTTTCGGCGTATTCTATATCTCATATGTTATGATAGCTTACGCGACGCTTTTTTTTGTGGAGCGACGTCGGCGGGACAGATATATATACCTTTTGCCGCTTTATCCGTTCTACGTTTTATATCTCGGTCTTGTCCCCAGAACGCTGGGGTATCTTAATTTTATCTCGCTTAAAATTTTTAAAAGAAAGGTAGTGGAAGATGGATACATGTATACCTGAGCGTTTGGCCAAACGTGACATATGGGATAGTCGCGCTAAAAAGTACGGTACTTCCCGTTACGGTTATAAGGCGATCTGTTCTTACGGCTCGCCGTACGTGTACAACCGCTACATAGATATAGTTCAGCGGAAAGCCTTTTTAAAAGCGCTGCGGCATGTCGGGATAAAAGGGAAAAGGGTGCTTGACGTGGGATGCGGGGTGGGACGGTGGTGCAGAGTGCTTTATAAGATGGGCGCCGAGGAAGTGGTCGGGATCGATATATCCGGCGAGATGATAAAACTTGCCGAATGGATGACGAAAAAAGAGAACGTCAGTTACAGAAATATGCCGATCTCCGAGATCTCTTTCCCGAGCGGGAGGTTTGACGTTATTACCTGTGTAACCGTCCTTCAGCACGTGACGGATGAGGAGGAGTTCCGGAAAAGCGTGGGAAACCTAGTGCGGCTTCTTAAGCGTAACGGGAAACTGGTGATAATGGAAGTGGCCCCGTCCAGCCGCAAGTCCAAACAAGGATTTAACGAGAATTTTTTCGCGCGGCTCGAAAAGGATTATATCTTATACTTTAGTATGGCCGGGGTATTTTTGACAAAACTTCTCGCGGTTGATATCCTCCCCCTTAAACATAATGTGATACGGCTGGCCGGCAAGCTTTCCAAACCTGTTTATTATTTTTTGCTCTATACGGCGACCCTGTTGTCTTTTATCGTCGATTATATTTTTTCAGGCACGACCTATTTCCGAGACCATTCCTGGCATAAGACGTTTATTTTCAGCCGGATGTGAAAGGTGTTTTTTAGCGTACAGCGTTCAGTTTAATGGTTTAAAAGTCTAAAAGTCACAAGTCCAAAAGTCTAAAGCCTCTTTTCAGCCTAAGGTTTCAGCCGCAGGGTGGTTCCTGCCTGCCTTCGGCAGGGAACCCTACCGGCAGGCAACGGCGTCCCACATCCCACGTCCTACGGAACAACAGGCCAACCGGCTAACCGATCGTTCCACATGGTTCTTGTAAGCCGGGCAATTTCGACTATAATGTTCATGTTCGATCTAACCCGGGAGGCAGATGTGGAAAAAGAGATCCGAAAAACAAAAGCGGTAAAAAATATCGAAGGTTTGATGGAAGACCTGGATCCGTCCTCGTTGAGATACGAGGTGCTTGAAAGCGCGAAACAGTTCAAATCTTCATGGATAAGGTTAGGCCAGTCCCTTTTTGCCGTGTGGAGGGACAAACATTACAAGGAATGGGGCTTTTCCGAATTCGACGGCTATGCGAAAAAGGAAATAGGGATAAGGCCGGACACGGCGTTAAAACTGTTACGGTCATATAATTTTCTTAAAAAGGAAGAGCCGGTTCTTTTACAAAAACAGTTTAACGGCGAGCTTGATGCCGCAAAAAGCCCGACATATGAGACCGTGGATGTTATAAGGAAGGCCTCGAGGAGGAAAGACCTTTTGCCGGAGGATTACGATACGATAAAAAAAGATGTCCTTGAAAAAGGGAAGGACCACAAGACCGCCGCGAGTATAGTAAAGAAATATGTGCTGAAAGACGTTGAAAAAGACAACGAACAGCCTCCCGAGGCTATTAAGGCGCGGAAGATAAAAAGGCTCCTTAGATTTTTAACCGCCATAAGGGACGAGATCGAAGGGTCGGAGATCGTCCCGCAGAAACTGGGGAAAGATATCGACAGGGTATTAAAAGAGATTGAGGACAGCTTGCTGGTTCAATAGTTAAACAGTTTAAAAGTCACAAGTCTAAAAGTCTAAAGTCCCCTTCCAGTCTTTTGACTACCTGCGTCCCACGGAACCACCTAACTATCGGGTCCTGTCGCTTGGTATCCTGCGCGCCTTCGCACTTTGTTTGTGCGGTGCTCGGATACACTCGCGCCACCCGCCCCCGCGAACTTCTAACTTCTGTCTGGTCGAACCGGCAACCGGTGAACTAGTTAACTATCGAACCAGCGGACCAGAGAACAGAGCTATCTCCTTCCCGCGAAATATCCGGTGTAAATCTTGCGGATGACCCCTCCAGTGTGTATATTTGATTAAACCCATGCTAAAGGACAAAAGGACAGGTATTATCTATGAAAGATGGAGAACCCCTTCGCCGCCGGAGGCGGTTTTTCTCCTCGTTCACGGCCTGGGCGCGCATTCCGGGAGATGGGCGTTCCTGGGCGAGTTCTTCCTTCTGAGTGGCATTTCATCGTATTCCTTGGAGCTTAGAGGTTTCGGCGAAACGGAAGGGCTTAAAGGGCACGCGGATTCGTTGGACCTATACCTAAATGAGATGATAGCTTTACGGGACATAATCGTCGGCGAAAATCCCGGGAGGGATATCTTCCTTGTAGGGGAAAGTTTCGGGGCGATACTTTCGATCCTCCTCGCCGCCGGCCGGAAAAAACTGTTTAAAGGACTTATCTGTCTTTCCCCGGCGTTTACCAGTAAGATGAAGGCACCGGTCTCATTCTATTTGAAAATACTTTTTTCATTTTTCAAAGACCCTAAAAAACAATTTATTATCCCCTTTGATTCGTCGATGTGTACGCGCGACGCCGAATACCGCAGGAAAATGGATTCCGATCCGAGGGAGCACCGCCTTGCCACAGCGGGATTTATAGTTAAGCTCCTTATCGGGCAGTTAAAGGCCATGAGAGCGAAAAAAGAACTGGACCTCCCGGTACTTTTCCTGATATCGGGTGAAGATAAACTTGTCGATGCCGGTGTTAGTGAACGCGTTTTTAAGGGGATAAACTCGGCGGACAAAACTTTGATAAAATATCCCGGGATGTATCACGCGCTTTCTATAGAGCTCGGCAAGGAAAAGGTCTTTGAGGATATAGCGGAATGGGTCAGGGAGCGCGTAAAAAAATGTTAAATTGAGACTGGTGAAAAGAGGGTTACATTATGGGCAGGGGTGTCGCTCGGTATCCACTCATAGGCTTGCAAAAATCTATATATTATATTTTCGTGTTTTTTGCAAACCTAAACATGGTGGCCCCACGAGCAGTTTTGCGAACATAGTAAGCAAAACTGTGGGGCCTGCGCGCCTCCAAGCTTCGCTTGTGCGGTGCTCGGACACTCTCGCGCCACGGCCGCCTATAACAATATTTTTTATAAAGTAAAAAGGGTTTTCAAATGATCTTAAATTAGGAGAAGGCATGAAATATATCCTCGCGATAGATCAGGGGACGACCGGGAGCCGGGCTCTCGTATACGACAAGTTCGGCAGGGTGATCGCGAGCGCCTACCAGGAGTTCCCCCAGCATTTCCCCAGGCCGGGATGGGTTGAACATGATCCGGAGGATATCTGGCGCAGCGTGGATAATACCGTACAGAAGGTCCTTAGGGAAATTCCCGCTGGCGGAGCGATAGCCGCTATCGGCATCACGAACCAGAGAGAAACGACGGTGGTCTGGGAGAGAGACTCGGGGAGGCCCGTAAATAACGCCATAGTATGGCAATGCCGGAGGACGGCCAAGCGGTGCGGCGAGTTAAGTCGCGGAAAAGGCGTGACACGGTTTTTTGCCGAGAGGACGGGTCTTCCCGTCGACGCGTATTTTTCAGCCACAAAAATAGAGTGGATACTCGAGAACATCAAAGGCGCCGCGAAAAAGGCGAAAGCGGGAGAGCTTTGTTTCGGCACGACCGATTCCTGGATATTGTGGAAATTGACCGGAGGGAAGATACACGCGACCGATTATACCAACGCGTCGAGGACGATGCTGTTCAATATCGAGAGTTTAAAATGGGACCCGGAGATACTGCGGAAATTCAGTATCCCCGGATCTATGTTGCCGGGCGTGAAGATGTCGTCGGGTGTTTTTGGGATGACCGCGCGGATAGGTCGTCTCGCGGCCGGGATCCCTGTATCCGGCATGGCCGGGGACCAGCAGGCGGCCCTTTTCGGAGAGGCGTGTTTCGAACCGGGCAGTATAAAGAATACGTATGGTACGGGGTGTTTTATACTGATGAATGTCGGTAGAAAACGTCCTGTTTCCAAACACGGTCTTATCGTCACGCTTGGATGCGGTACCATCGGAGAGCCCGTATATGTTCTGGAAGGCGCGGTATTCGTGGCTGGCGCGGCGATACAATGGCTCAGGGACGGGCTGAAACTTATCACGACCGCTTCCGAATCGGAAAGCCTGGCGATCAAGGCGGGAGGGAACGAGGGTGTTTATTTCGTCCCGGCGCTTGTCGGGCTTGGCGCCCCGTACTGGGACCCTGACGCGCGGGGAGGCATATTCGGCCTTACAAGGGGAGTAAAAAGGGAGCATATTGTCCGCGCGGCCCTTGAAGCCATGTGCTATCAAACGCGGGATGTAATCGACGCTATGCAAAAAGATTCCGGGTTACGGGTAAAAGCCCTTAAAATAGACGGCGGCGCTTCGGCCAACGATTTTCTCTGCCAGTTCCAAGCCGACATCCTAGGCGTCAATGTCGTAAGGCCAAAGGTGATAGAGACTACTTCGCGCGGCGCGGCGTACTTGGCGGGACTCGCGGTCGGATACTGGAAAAACTCGTCTTCGATAAAAAAACACTGGAAAGAGGATAGAACTTTTACCCCGGTTCTAGGCGGGAAAGCGGCCGAGCTCTTGTACAAGGCCTGGCGGGAAGCCGTGGGGAGGACTCTCTCTTTTTATCCCGCTCATCAGGGTTCGCGTCGGAAGGGAAGATGACCGTAGATGGATATATTTGACGTACTGATAATAGGCGGCGGCATAATCGGAACGTCCATCGGGCGCGAATTATCGAGGTATAAATTGCGCGTAGGGATAATCGAAAAAGAGGAGGAACCGGCGTTCGGTGTGTCAAAATCGAACAGCGGTATAATACATCCCGGGACGCAGAACCCGGCCTGGTCCCTTAAAGGCAGGTTGTGCGTGGAGGGGAATAAGCTTACGAGGAGGACATCAAGGGAGCTCGGCGTGGACTTTAAAGAGGTCGGGGAACTTATCGTAGCTTTCAGGGACGAGGATATGCCGGAACTCCTTAAAATTAAAGCTGAAGCGGTTAAACTCGGCGTCCCCGGGCTACGTATAGTTGACAGGGCATGGCTTAAGGCCAATGAGCCGAACCTGAGCGATAAGGCCCTCGCGGCGCTTTACGCGCCGACAGCCGGCATCGTTAGTCCCTACCGTCTTGTTTACGCGCTTTCCGAGAACGCTAAAAAGAACGGCGTGGAATTCTATACCGGGAGAAAAGTGGAAGGCGTGACGGTGTTATCTTCCCGGGAAGCACCCGTGAAATATCGTTTTGAGGTCCATACTTCCGGCGGCACGTTCCTGGCACGGTATCTCATAAACGCCGCCGGGCTTTTCGCGGACGAGATATCGGCCATGGCCGGCTCCGGGGGGTTCGAGATACGGCCCCGTAAAGGCGAGGAATTCATCCTGGACAAAAAGAGAGAATATCTGACGAACCATCTGCTTTTCCCGATGCCGACAAAACTATCCAAGGGGGTGCTTGTTATCAGGACATCGGACGGCAACCCGATGATAGGGCCTACCGCCGAGGATGTTACGGATAAAGAAGACCTTTCCACGACCGATAAAGGTTTCAGGGCCGTGTTCTCCAGTGTCCGGGAAATGATACCTTCTATAAACGAGAACGATGTGATCGCGTATTTCGCGGGACTAAGACCGGTCGCGGGAGATGACTTCATAATAAGACTCGAACAGAAGTCGCAGGGGTTCGTCAATGTCGCGGGGATACAGTCTCCTGGTCTTACCGCCGCTCCGGCTATCGCGCTGATGGTGCGTGACATCCTAAGGGCGAACGGGCTTTTATTAAGAAAAAAAATATTTTTCAGCGGCAAACGGAAGAAGGACATCCATTTATTTTCCATGCCGGTCGAACGGACAAAAGCGCTTATCAAAAAAGACCGGTCTTACGGTGATATAGTTTGCAGATGTGAAATGGTCTCGGCGAAGGAGATCACGGACGCGGTAAGGCGCGGCGCCAGGACGCTTGACGGGATAAAGTTCAGGACACGCGCCCAGGCTGGAAGGTGCCACGGCAGTTTCTGCACGACGAGGCTTTTAAAGATACTTTCGGAGGAATTAAAAGAACCGGTCACGCGGCTTACAAAAAGAGGACCGGGATCGGAAATAATAAAAGAGGCGAGGCGGGATGCGTGAGAGAGACCTTGTTATAGTAGGTGGCGGACCGGCTGGCATGGCGGCGGCCATCGCGGCGCGCGAAAACGGCGTAAAGGACATTTTGCTTCTTGAAAGGGACCAATATCTCGGGGGGATACTCAATCAGTGCGTTCATACCGGGTTTGGCGTCGAATATTTTAAGGAAGTCCTGACGGGGCCGGAATATGCCGAGAGGTTCATAAATAAGATACAAGCCTTGACGGAAGTGGAGATAAGTTTAAGATCGTTCGTTGTGCGTCTTACCAAAGATAAAGAACTGATGTTTATAAGGCCCGGGGTGCTCGAAAATATAAAGGCCAGGGCGATCATTATGGCGACGGGATGCAGGGAAAGAACGCGTGAAATGATACATATTCCGGGAACAAGACCAGCGGGAATATTTTCAGCCGGCCTCGCGCAAAAATTGATAAATATCGAGGGTCTTATGCCCGGGAAATGCGTGGTCATAGCCGGTTCAGGGGATATCGGGCTTATTATGGCCCGGCGGTTCATTCTTGAAGGGGCCAGGGTGATGGGTATCGTTGAAGCTCGTGAAAAGATCACGGGACTTTCACGCAATGTGGCGCAATGCGTCGAGGATTATGATATCCCGGTATATCTCGGGTATAAGATCTCGCGCCTCCACGGGGCCGACAGGGTGGAGAAGGTAAGTGTAGCTAAGGTTGACGAACGTTCGAATGAAGTCCCGGGCTCAGCTTTCGAGATAGAGTGTGATACGGTCCTTGTATCCGTAGGGCTTATCCCGGAGAACGAACTTATCGAAATGGCCGGGGTTGAGATGGATAGAAAGACAAATTCCCCGCTCACGGGAGCGTTGAATAGGACATCGATACCGGGTCTATTTGTATGCGGCAATTCTTTCAAGGTTTATGATATCGTTGATTCGGTATCGCGGGATAGTATGTTAGCGGGACGCCTGGCGGCTGAGTATCTAAGGATCTTATGACTGTAAAAAAAATTATATGTATTGAATGCCCCAAAGGCTGTATCATCTCGGCCGAAATACGGTCCGGCAAGCTTTTCAGTATAAGCGGGAATGAATGCCAAAAGGGCGAGGCCTACGCTTTTAAGGAGATAGAAAACCCCGTAAGGATACTGACGTCCGTTGTTCTCGCGGAAGGATTATCTTTAAAAATGGTGCCGGTCAAGACCGACAGGGCCGTTCCTAAGGCCGACATCATGAAGCTGATGGAGGGGATAAAAAAAATAAGGTTAAGGACACCCGTCAAGACAGGCGATGTGATAGAAAAAGATTTTATGGGTTCGGGAGCGGACCTTATAGCTACCAGGGATTGCCCTCTTCAGGCGTAGGCTGATGTGAGGTTCGTAGGACGTGGGATGTGGGACGGAGGAACAGTCAAAAAGTCGAAAAGTCTAAAGGTCAAAAAGTCCCAGCCAGAGGCTGAAACCTTAGGCTGAAAAGAGGCTTTAGACTTTTGGACTTGTGACTTTTAATGACTGAAGCAAAGAACTGGCCATATCCAGTTCTTTGCGTAGACACAAAGTCCTATATGCTATATACTATTACAAAAGATCCGTTCGTGTGTGGGAGGGTGTTCTCTTGTAGTTCCCAAGGCCGGTGAGGGCCGGAGAACGTATCGTGATGCGCGGAGGACGTCTCCACAAAGGGACCTTGACATAGCGCTTTTTTCATGGTAATTTACCGTCCTGAAAAGCGGCAATCGGAAGATTAATCAAGGACTTCGTTATTAGCGAGTTGTTGAATAATAAGCCAGCGTCGAGCTTCCTAGTCTATATTTCTCAAGTTGACGGACGGGGAGAGGAAGATGTTGGCTTTTTTGTTTTGCGATCCGAAGATCAAAGGGGGAAAAAGAAATGGCTACGCCACTCGAAAAATGGGTCGATGAACAGGCTAAACTTACCAAGCCGGATAAGATACATTGGTGCGACGGGTCCGAAGCGGAAGCGCGCAGGCTTATAGAGATCGGAATGAAGGAAGAGAAGATAGGCGGGAACAATATCTTCCGGGAGCTTAATCAGAAGAATTGGCCGAACGCGTACCTGCACAGAAGCCATCCTTCGGATGTGGCAAGGACGGAGCAACTGACGTTCGTGTGCCATCCCGATAAGGATATCGCCGGGCCCAACAATAACTGGATGCATCCCGATGAGGCGAAAAAACTTCTCAGAAAGCTATCCGACGGGTGTATGCGCGGAAGGACGATGTATGTATTGCCTTACATGATGGGTCATCCGGATTCTCCTTACGCGAAGGCGTGTATACAGCTTACCGACGTGAGTTACGTGGCCGTGAGCATGCGTATAATGACACGCATGAGCAAACAAGTGGTAGAGAAGATAGGCGGCAGCGAAGATTTCGTTAAAGGGATACATTCCGTCGGAGATCTGGATCCGGCCAAACGTTATATCATGCATTTTCCTGACGAGCGTTTGGTCTGGAGCATAGGTTCCGGTTACGGAGGGAACGCGCTTTTAGGCAAGAAATGTTTTTCGTTAAGGATAGCTTCGTGGCAGGGCTTTCAGGAAGGATGGCTTGCCGAACACATGGTCATACTGGGCATAGAGGACCCGAAAGGGAACGTGACATATGTGACTTGCGCGATGCCGTCCGCTTGCGGAAAGACAAACTTGGCTATGCTCGAATCGGCGTTACCGGGCTACAAGGTCTGGACGCTGGGGGATGATATCGCGTGGCTTAATATAGGCCCGGACGGGAGGCTGTACGCTATAAATCCCGAGACAGGGCTTTTCGGCGTGGCCCCGGGGACATCCATGTCGACTAACCCGAACATGATCAAAACATTAAAAGCCGGTAAATTCTATCCCACTCTTTTTACCAATACGGCTTTGGATCTGGATAAGAACGAGCCGTGGTGGGAAGGGCTGGATGTGCCGGGCTCGGACAATATGATCGATTGGCAGGGGAAAGAATGGAATAAGGCCTCCGAGACGAAAGCGGCGCATCCCAATTCGCGGTTTACGGTCTCCATATATAACGCCCCGACCCTTTCGAAAGATTTTGATAATCCTAAGGGGGTACCGATCTCGGCCATAATCCTGGGGGGGAGAAGGACACAGCTTGTTCCGTTAGTTACGGAAGCGTTTAACTGGCAACATGGGGTGTTCCTCGGCGCGAGAACAGGGTCCGAGACTACCGCCGCGGCCGCGCATAAAGTTGGTGTACTTAGAAGAGACCCCATGGCGATGCTTCCTTTCTGCGGTTATGATATGGGCAGTTACTTGGGACATTGGCTGAATATAGGGAAAAGACTTACCAGACCGCCGAAAATATTTACGGTCAACTGGTTTAGGGCGGACGATAAAGGGAAATTTATCTGGCCGGGTTTCGGCGACAATATAAGGGTGCTGAAATGGATGGTCGAAAGGGTGAACGGCCGGGTTTCGGCGAAAAAAACACCTATAGGCATGCTTCCGGATCTCAAGGACCTGGACCTGACAGGTCTGGATATTTCCAAGGACAAGCTTGAAAAATTGTTCAACGTCGATCCTTCCGAATGGAAAAAGGAGTTACAGGATATAGACAAGTTTTTCGGCGAATTCGGCGGGAAAATGCCCAAAGAGATGTGGCAGGAGTTTAATGATCTCAGCGAAAAGTTTAATGTCAGCTAAGCGTAACTCCTTATAAATAAATAAGTAGTGGAGGGTCTAAAACCTTCCACTACGACTTGAATTTCTGCCGGTTTTGACTTACAATAAAAGTAAATAATATGGAAACTTATTAAAGGAGGACGCATGAGAACGCGATTAAGTGTTATGTTCGTGGCGGTTCTATTTTTTGTCGCCGGTTTATTCCTGTATTCGGCAGACGCGTATCAGGGTTGCCAAATGTATGGAAAAGATCACGGCTGCCAAATGTATGGAAAAGATCAGGGCGGCTTGGATTCGAAGATCTTTGCGAAAGCCCATTTCTTTCTTAAGAACGAGGCTGAACTGGGGCTTTCCGAAGAACAGGTAAAAGAGATCAAAGCGCTGAAAGTCGCGGCGAAGAAAGAACTGATACAGAGGAACGCGGATATCGATGAGATCGAAGTGGATGTAAAAGCAAAGATGTACGATGACGTCCTGGATGTTAACACCATTAACGCGCTCATTGACTCAAAATATGAACTAAAAAAAGCGAAAGCCAAATATGTGGTTGAGACTTACGCGGCGCTTAAAAATATCCTGACCGTCGAACAGAAAGCGGCGCTTAAAGAGCTGTGGGGTAAATGCGATAAAAGGTAAAGCCCGTCCGATACCAAGAGGTTAATGTCCGCATTTATCTTAAGTGTTTTTAGGAGATGGTTTTTTCCGGGATAATGCTGGGTTTTGGCGGATGAGATTGGAGGCAGCCCATGAAAGTCCCTTTGGAGATAAGTTTTAGAAAAGTCGAACATAGCGGAGAGATCGAAGATCTCATAAAGGAAAAAGCGGCCAAGCTTGAAAAGGTGTGTGATTATATTTCAAGCTGCAGAGTGGCCGTTGAGAAGACCCAGGAGCATCAGAAGTCCGGCAGTCCTTACCGCGTGAGGATCGATATAACTATTCCGCCGGGGCACGAGATCGTGATCCGGCGGGAGGAGACCGAGGGGGACATACACGAATCTCTCGAGATGGAGATACGAGAAGCCTTTAAGGCGGCGGGCATAAAACTTCGCAAACTTGTTGATATCCAGCACGGCAAGAAGAAAAAACATTTTTACAAGGAAGTGAACGCCTTTGTGTCCGAGATAGAACGGGAAGAGGGGTATGGTTTCCTTAAAACGCTGGACGGCGTCGATATCTATTTTCACAGGAATAGCCTGGCCCATTATGATTTTGATAAATTGAAGATAGGAACGGGCGTTCATTTTACCGAAGAGACAGGCGACAAAGGTCCCCAGGCGGCTATCGTGCACGTTATCGAGTCCCCCCGTAATATTTGAGCCGCGGTTTTTCCTTCACGCGGGGATAGAAACCCCCGAGACCGGTATTAATTTAAAACAGGTAGGGGCGTATCGCGATACGCCCCTACCCCATGGATCTGGTACATCACATATGAGTGGACGATTTTTACCTATATCAATAAACGACATGAACGAACGCGGGTGGTCCGCCCTTGACGTTATTATTATAACGGGGGATGCCTATGTGGACCATTCTTCGTATGGGGCCGCCGTTATCTCGAGGGTCCTTGAAAAAAAAGGTTACAAAGTAGGCATTATTTCTCAGCCTGACTGGAGAAGCACGGAAGACTTTACCAGAATGGGGAGGCCGCGTCTTTTTTTCGGCATAACTTCCGGGAATGTCGATTCCATGATCGCGAACTATACCGCTAATAAACGTCCGAGGAGGACCGACGATTATTCGCCGGGCGGGAAAGCGGGGTCGAGGCCCGACAGGGCCGTTATAGTTTACGCTAACAAGGTAAGGGAAGCGTTCAAGGATGTGCCGATCGTTATAGGCGGCATCGAGGCCAGCCTGCGACGTCTAAGCCACTATGATTATTGGGATGATACCGTCCGGCGATCGATACTTTTGGATTCCCGCGCTGATATCCTCGTTTACGGCATGGGGGAACGCCAGGTGGAGGAGATCGCGTATAGGCTTGAAAAGACCGGGCAAGGCGCTACGCTTGACGGGATACGCGGGACAGTCATTGTTCGGAAGGATATAAGTTCTCTCGGGGAACATGTTATGGTCCCGCCGTTCCGCGAAACTGCGGATAATAAGGACAAATTCATAAAAGCGTTCAGGGATATCTACTCCGAAGCCGATCCGTACCGGTCCAAGATAATAGTCCAGCCGCATGACGGCCGGTATGTAATACAATATGTCCCCGCTTTGCCGCTTTCGCCGAAAGAGCAGGACGCGATATATGAGCTGCCTTACATGAATAACTGGCATACGGCATACGACAGGCTTGGCGGCGTGAGGGGTTTCGAAACGGTGAGGTTCTCCATAACCTCACACCGAGGATGCTGCGGGGAATGCGCTTTTTGCTCGCTCTATTTTCATCAGGGGCGTATCGTGCAAAGTAGGTCAATAGGCTCTGTCCTAAGAGAAGCCGAACGCATGGCGCGGAGGAAGGATTTTAAGGGGACCATTACGGATATAGGCGGTCCTACCGCCAACCTGTACGCGGCCGAGTGCGGGAGGTGGAAGGAAAAAGGCGCGTGCCGTGGCAAAAAGTGTCTTATCCCCAAAAAATGCGACGCTCTTGAGCTGGGATATGATAAGAGTCTGGAGCTTTATCGGAACATAAGAAAGATCCCGGGCGTTAAACACGTTTTTATCGGTAGCGGTTTTCGGCACGATCTTCTTGTCGGAGTTGAAGCCGATGAGTATTTGGAGGAAATTTGTAAATATCACATAAGCGGGCTTATAAAAGAGGCGCCGGAACACTGTTCGAACAATGTTCTGAGGTATATGAATAAACCGGACTTCAAGGCCTATGAGGATTTTGTCAGGGCCTTCCAGAAAAAAGCCCGCCAGCTCAAAAAGAATATCTATGTAGTGAATTACCTGATATCTTCTCATCCGGGGTCGAGCTTGGCGGATACCCTGAAGCTGGCGCTTTATTTGGCGAAACACAGGATACATCCCGAACAGATACAGGATTTTATCCCTTCGCCGATGTCGCTTGCCGCGTGCATGTACTATACCGAACGGGATGTTTCGAGCGGGAAAAAGATATATGTGCCAAAAACGACGAGGGAACGCGCTATGCAGAGGGCGCTCATACAATATTGGGACAAACGGAACAGGGGGGTCATTATTCAGGCGTTGAAAGAACTCGGCGCGATGAATCTTCTGCCGAAACTCACAATCAAGGGACGTTTGTGAAAATGAGCTCACACGTGTCCCAGATTTTGTGCTTACACCCGTCCCGGAAAATGAGCTTATACCTGTCCCCCTTATGGGATAAAATTGTCCAATAATTTATCATTCATTCCCAAAACCCTGGACCGGTAGCTGCTCCAAGGATATAGTTCCGCGCGAGAACAAATATTCGCTTTAACGGGATTATACTCGATATATGATATGACGTTAACAAGATATTCGTCTTTCTGAACGATAAAGCTCTTATATCTATTTTGCCAGATATGACCACATTTTTGATATTTGTACTTCAGATGCAGCGCGTACGACATCGCCAAACCGTGCATTAATTTGCTGAGAGAGTTTGGGAATTCTCCCGGATCGAGAAGAAGATGCACATGGTTTGACATAAAACAGTAGGCATAAACCTTAGTCGAGAATTTGTTTTTATATTTCCAGAATAAGTGATAAAATTTACTGAAATCCTCATCGTCAAAGAAAACATTTTGGTTTTGTGAACCGCGGATAATAATGTGATAAACGCTGTTATTCATAAGGAATCTTTTGGTTCTGGGCATATACACCACCTCCATAATATATAGACACAGTTTTCGGGTAAATTCTTTCAAAAAAAATAAAAAGGGACAGATGTGAGGGTAATTTAGGGACAGGTGTGAGATAGAAACCGGGGACGGGTGTGAGCACAAAATCACAAACGTCCCTAAAACAACAATGAAAAACAAAAATAAACAAATCGAGAAAAACCTGAAAGAGTACGGCGAAAATTCCGGCAGGATCAACTGGGTATCCGAAGAGGCCGCCCTGGCGGCGGAGGGGCAAAGGGAAAATGTGATATCCGAACTGCGCGGCTATGCCCGGATAGGATACAAGGGCACCAAAATATATACGGGGACATTGTCCTCCGGATGCGTGAACTGCGGCGAGGGCGCATGGTCATGCCTCTTTATAAACGGTCGATGTAACTGCGGGTGTTTTTATTGTCCGGCCGAACAGAATGAGATAAGCGTGCCTACGACCAATACCCTGGCTTTTCCCTCGCCGAAAGATTACGTTGACTATGTTGTGAAAACAGGAATAAAGGGCGTGAGCATCAGCGGGGGTGAACCCCTCATTACTTTTGACAAAACCCTATCGTTCCTCGACGCCGTGAAAAAGAAGATGGGTGGCGGGATTTACACGTGGCTTTATACCAACGGCGTCCTCACGGACGGCGAAAAGTTACGGAAGCTCAGGGATACAGGGCTCGATGAGGTGCGCTTTAATATAGGAGCCGTGGATTATGACCTTGAAAAAGTAAAGAGCGCCGTCGGGATCATTCCGCAGGTCACGGTCGAGATCCCGGCAGTTCCGGAGGATACGGAGATTTTAAAAGGGAAAATCCGGGAAATGAACGAAATGGGGGTAAAGTACCTTAACCTGCATCAATTAAGGCTGACGCCTTACAATTATGAGAATTTTGCGGGAAGAAAATACACTTTCCTGCACGGAGAAAAAGTCACCGTTCTTGAATCGGAACTCGCGGCGCTCGATATTGTCAAGTTCTCTGTACGAGATAAGATGAACATTTCCGTGAACTATTGTTCGTTCGTTTACAAGAACAGGTTCCAAAGCGCCGCGGCAAGGAGAAGGAGCGCGTTTTTGGTCAAGCGAGGGGATGAAGACGTAACGGAGAAGGGGTATATCCGGAAGCTTTGGGTATCTGGCGGTCTCGGGGAGATTTCCGCGCAGGAAAAGATTTTCAGGGAAAAATCCCCCGATGAGGTCAAATGGAATGCCGTCGGGGGCAGACTTTACTTTAGCGCGGAACTTTTGGGAAATATATTGCCCGGGAAACTGAGATTATTTATTTCATATAGCGGAACAAAAATATCACAGTCAATAACTTACCTTAGGCCGTTCTTCGAGGTCGCGCTTAATAAGGGCAGGAAGATAGTGGTGGAAATTTCCGATACGACCGGAGAGGTCGAAATAAACCCGGAGGAAATAAGCCTGATCAGATCCATAACATCCGACGGTGACAAAGGTTATATCCTGCCCACAGATAGCGACAAGTGGCGCGCTGTCAAAGAACACGAATTTATCGTGTCGGGTCTGCAGGATTATTTCTAGGCCGGGTTTTGGGCAATAGTTCAGCTCTACGTGGAACGAATTGTATCGATGGATAGGCGGTTACAGCTTACATTTGAATGAGATTTTGTTATATGTCCCATGGTGTTACTCTGATCCGGACCTAGCATGTTTTGAGCGGGGCGTCATGAGGCCGAAGCGGACACGGTTCCCGAGCGGTATAAGCGAGGGAGAGCGAGGCCGAGTGTAGAGCGAAATTTTCCTCGCGGGGGAAAATGAGCGTCCCTGCGAGAAACATGGCAGGGCCGGATCATCAAACTGAAACAACGTAAATTTTTACCAGATGACTGAATTGTTACGTTTTTTTGGAGCTATAAATACCAAACAGAGGTGGGATCCCTGTGGTCTTGGAAAAGGGTGGGAGTTGGGAGGGGTGTTAAATAAATAAAAATGCAGTATTTTTTTATTGACAAAATCAAAAAGGATGGTATCATTATAGTCGCAAGTTAGTAAATAATAAGGAGTAGAATTTATAAACCACAAGGTTGATAAATGTTTACCTTGTGGTTTTTTTATCTGCCGTTATTTACTATACTTTAAGAAGATGGAAGGAGGGTAGTAAATAATGGCAAAAGGAAAAGTA
>CAZOMD010000003.1:58111-68313 GCA_964580895.1 uncultured Planctomycetia bacterium
TTATTACTCCTGATGATTCCGGCAAAGATGTTTTTGTGCACCACAGCGCGATACAGAGCGACGGGTACAAGACTCTTAACGAAGGACAGGCTGTCGAATTCGACGTAAAGCAAGGTCCCAAGGGCGCGGAAGCTGCAAATGTAGTAAAACTGTAACATGTGGTTAAAATAAGGCCTGGTATATTTTTTTACCAGGCCTTATTTTATCTTAAGAAGGCATGTTTCATCGCCCCATACTGTCCAAAACATAATAACACCTAATATAAAGGAAAACCGATATGGCCGGGATATTCAAAAAGGTTATAATAGTTCTGGTAGTTATCCTCGCGGTAGCGCTATCCCATAATTTTATCATGCGAAATCTGCATGAAAACCGTATCCTAAAAGAGATAATATCGCGTCTTGAAGCTGATTCGAGGGTCGCTGAAGCGGTCGTGACAAACACGGCGTACGACGACAATACCAAAAATACAAAGACCACTATCAAGTTCCTGGAATACGACGTGAACGGTGAGCCGCTCCAGCCGAAATATTTCACTTTTTCGGGGAACATACTGCAATTCCAATCGCTTGTGGTCAGGTTCAAGGATGAGTACATTAAGAGCGGGGACAGGCTGAAAGGAAAAAGCATATATCTTTTCTGGAAGGTATTTATGCTGGACGGCGCGAATACGGAGGAATATGAGATAACCGGGCTTAAGAGCGTGCCTTTGGGGTACGGCGTTCCGGGAGGAGGTTCATATGAACGCAGGATATGGGAATCCTTCTGGGAATACGCCCTGGACGCGAAAAAGAAAGACTCGTATGGGATAAAGAACGCCCAGATAGAGGCCCCGGGCACGAAATTCATCCCGGGCATCTTGTATACGATCCGCGTGGAACATGACGGAGGTATCAGGATCGACGCTGTGGCGCTATCCCCGATATTAAAGGGCGAGAAGATCCCCGATCATTAGAGAAAGGGACGGGCATGAAAACCATATGTCTTTTGATTTTGTCGAATATATTCATGACAGTGGCGTGGTACGGGCATCTAAAATATAAGACCGCGCCGCTATTCAAGGTGATCGTTATAGCTTGGGCGATCGCCTTCCTGGAATACTGTTTCCAGGTTCCTGCTAACAGGATCGGATATAACCAATTCTCGGGGGCCCAGCTTAAGACCATTCAGGAAGTGATAACGCTTGTGGTTTTTTGCGTTTTCTCCGTATTTTATCTTAAAGAAGAGTTAAAATGGAATTACGTCGCGGGTTTTATCTTGATCATTCTGGCGGTATTATTAATTTTCAAAAAGTAAAAAGGATATTTCATGGTCGTAGTGATCGGAGGCGGGCCGGCCGGCATGATGGCCGCTATCCGGGCGAGCCAACATAAGAGCGGCGTGATACTCCTCGAGAAGAACGATATGCTCGGGAGGAAACTTCTATTGACGGGGAATACGCGTTGCAATTTGACGAATAATTCCGGTCTGGACGATTTTCTGGTGAAGTTTTCCGGGAATAACGGACAGTTCTTAAGGGACGCGTTCAAGGTGTTCTTCAACAAGGAGCTATCGGATTTTTTCAAGCGTAGAGGGGTAGCTCTACGCGCCGAAGAGAAACAGAAGATGTTTCCCGCGTCGGGGAAAGCAACCGATATTCTCGATGTTTTGGTAAAGGAATTAAAACGGAGCGGGGTGGATATAATCCTCGGGAAGAAGCTCAAGGCTATTTCAACCGGCGCCGGAGGCGTAATAGCGGTTAATCTGACAGACGGGAGTTTCATCTCTTCCGATGAAGTCATCCTTGCTACCGGAGGGGTCACGTATCCGTCAACCGGATCGAGCGGGGAAGGTCTCGAAATAGCCAGGATATTGGGCCACAAGATTGTTCCGCTCCGGCCGGCGCTTGTGCCGCTCAGGACCAGGCAGGATTTTGGCGGGACGCTGGAAGGGATAACCTGCGAAAATGTCCGCATAAAGGTATTATACGACGGACGCAGGAAAACGGTATCGGATGCCGGGGACATGATATTCACGGATACCGGTATTTCCGGGCCTCTGGTCATTTCATCGAGCGGGGATATCATCGATCTTATGTATGAGGATAAAGAGGTCGCGGTGGAGATAGATCTTAAGGCCAAGTTCTCCGAGGAAGAGATGGATAAATTATTGTTGAAACTTTTTGATGCGAGCCCAAAAAAAAGCGTAAGAAATATTCTTGGCGGCATTCTTCCGGAAAGGCTCGCGGATGTGATACTTGACGCGGCCGGCATAGACCGGGACAAAAAAGCCGCGCATGTTACGCAGGGCGAACGGAAAAAACTTGTTTTGCTGATAAAGGGCTTTAGGCTGGAAATAGTAAAAGAAAAGGATTTCGCCAGAGCCATGGTAACGCGCGGCGGGATCTCTTTAAAGGACATTGACCCTGCCACGATGGCCTCGCGCAGGGTCCCCGGTCTTTATTTCGCGGGTGAGATCATGGATATTGACGCCGATACTGGAGGGTTCAACCTCCAAGCGGCCTTTTCGACGGGGTATCTCGCGGGTTGTCTGGCGGCGCGCGCGTGAGAACAGCGCGTTAGGTGGAGATGGGTCCGGGATAAAGCCTATTTTACATAGGATTAGGGGTGTTTTTTTTATTATTTTTCTATAAATAAATCCGCTCATGATGTATAATATGCGCTACGTAAGGGAGGCGCCCGGTGAGTAAGTTTCTTTTTGTGTCGCTTGACGGTTTGATAGGAGATACCGCGTGGCAGGTCGTCAAAGAAGGGCACGAGGTAAAATATTACATAAAAAGCGAATCCGACAAAGATATCGCTGACGGTTTTGTTCCCAAAACCGACAACTGGGAGGAAGAAGTCGACTGGGCGGATGTCGTCATTTTCGACGACGTCTTGGGACAGGGCAAGATCGCGCAAAAGATTAGACAGAAAGGCAAGCGGGTAGTCGGGGGGACGGAATATACCGACAGGTTGGAGGACGACCGGTCTTTTGGGCAGGAAGAGATGAAGAAGATCGGCGTCAACATAATCCCTTATAATCATTACACGTCTTTTGACGAGGCGATCGAATACGTAAAGGCCAACCCGAATAGATACGTCGTGAAACCGAGCGGCGAAGCGCAGAATTTCAAACGCATGCTTTTCGTGGGCGAAGAGGAAGACGGTAAAGATGTGGTCCAGGTACTCGAAGCCTATAAAAAAATAACGAAACAAAAGTCTATCGAGTTTCAGCTGCAGCGGAGGATATCGGGAGTGGAGGTGGCGGTAGGCGCTTTTTTCAATGGGACGCAGTTCATATACCCGATAAACATAAACTTTGAGCATAAAAAACTTTTCCCGGGTAACATAGGGCCTTCCACCGGTGAGATGGGGACGTCCATGTATTGGAGCGGTCCTAACAAGATATTTACTTCGACTTTGCAGAAATTCGAGCCGAAACTGAAAGAAGAGGGATATATCGGTTACATAGACATAAACTGCATTGTCAATACGAACGGTATATACCCGCTCGAATTCACGACCCGGTTCGGGTATCCCACCATATTTATACAGCAGGAGGGTATCGTGATGCCGATAAGCGATTTTCTTATGAAGCTCGCGGACGGAACGCTTACCGAATTCAAGGCCAAGAAGGGTTTTCAGGTCGGGGTAAGGATTGTGGTCTCCCCGTATCCCTTCGACGATAAAAAGACTTTTGAGGGACACTCCAAGAATACCGCCATTCTTTTCAATAAAATGGACCTAAGCGGCATACATATCGAGGATACAAAAAAAATAGACGACCAATGGCTTATCGCCGGGACCTCCGGGGTGGTTCTTGTCGTTGTGGGGACCGGGCAGACTATGAGGCAGGCCCAGGCCCAGGTGTATAACCGCATAAAGAACATAATGATCCCCAACATGTATTATCGCACGGATATAGGGGACAGATGGTTTGAGGATTGCGATAAACTTCACACATGGGGATATTTGAGGGAGAACTGATAGTTTATCATGGACAGCGTAAACATAAATATAGGGGATTATCTTACCAAAGATCTCATATCCTCCGAGCTTAAAGCCGGCACGAGAGATGCCGCTATCAGGGAACTGGTGGAGATGATTTTCCGCGGCGGGAAAATTTCGGATTTTCCTTTAAGCGGGGAACATGTCTACGAGGAAGTTCTGAAAAGGGAAAAATTACAGTCAACCGCCGTGGGGAGCGGTATGGCCTTCCCGCATGCCCGGATAGCGGGTTGGGGTAAAATGTCCATGGCCATGGGTGTCACGAGAAAGGGCATAGATTTTGGAGGGATAGAGGAGAAGCCCGTCAACTTTGTGTTCATGCTTATATCCTCCTCCGAAGAGCCTTATGTGATACTTAAGGCTATGGCCTCCATTATCAGGCTGGTAGCGGAAAGCGGGTATGGCAAAGAAATACTGTCTAAGAGCCTTTCGGCCATGGAGATAGCCGAGAAATTCCAAGCTTCTGGCACCGCGATGTCGGAACAGATACTGGCCCGGGATATAGCGAGGCCAGTTGTGGATTACGTGGCCCCGGAGACGTCGATGGAGGAAGCTACCAGGATGATGCATCTTACCCAGTTCGACGTTCTCCCCGTTCTGGATGGGAATAAAAAATATCAGGGGGAGATAACCTGCCTTGATATTTTCGAATATGGTATGCCCAATTTTTTTAAACAGCTCAACACGGTATCTTTTGTAAGGCATATAGATCCGTTCGAAAAATATTTTAAGATAAAAGGCACTCTCAAGGTGAAAGATGTGTTCAAAAAAGGCGATTCCACTATAGGGATGGAAGCCACTCTTCTTGAGATAATATTCCTCATGACCGTGAAAAAGAAATCTAAACTGTTTGTTATTGAACCGGATGGCACGCTTCTTGGCGTGATCGACAGGTTCAGCGTGATAGATAAGATATTGTTTTTCTAAAAAAGGCCGTGATTTTATGAAACCATTGTTATCCATACTTGTTTTTAGTGTGGCCTATGTCTTGATAGCGTCGGAAAAGGTAAGTAAGACCATAGTCGCGGTGCTCGGCGGGATGGCGGTAATACTATTTAAGCTCGTTACTTTTGACCAGGCGATCAGCGCGATAGATCTAAACGTTATATTTCTGCTCATAGGCATGATGACTTCAGTGCATGTGCTCGCAAAAACAGGTTTTTTTTTTTTTTTTTCCGTGGGCGTGGCGAAATACGCGAAAGGGGAGCCTTGGCGCATTGTATTACTTCTTCTTACGGTTACTGCCGTTCTTTCAGCGTTCCTTGATAATGTGACGACAGTTATTCTGGTCGCGCCTATAAGCATATTGATCATGCAGCTCTTGGAGGTGCCCGCGACACCGGTCATCATACTTGAAGCTATCGCCTCTAATGTAGGCGGAACAGCTACGCTTATAGGCGATCCGCCCAACATAATCATAGGTTCTCAGGCGAACCTATCCTTTAACAGTTTTCTTGTTAATCTTACGCCGATAGTGGCAATAGTTTTCGTGGCGTTTATAATGACTATATCTCTTACTCATAAAAAGCATTTTCGGGTGTCGGAAGAGATAAAACAGAGAGTTATGAAAGCTATCCCGCATCTGGCCATTGTGGATAAAGTGAATATGATCAAGTCGCTTTGTGTTTTTTGTTTGATCTTGCTGGGGTTTTTAACGCATGAATTTCTAAACTTAAAACCCGGGATAATAGCGCTTGGCGGGAGCATGGTTATGCTACTCGTGTGCCATTCCGAGAGCGAAGATACTTTGGCTAAGGTGGAATGGGACGTCATTTTCTTTTTCATCGGTATATTTATCATGATATCGGCGCTTGAGGTGAACGGGGTTATCTCCTGGCTTGGGCAGAGCGTAATACAATTTGCCGGGAAGAATCTCTTCCTGGCCGCGGTCGTGATCTTATGGGGTTCGGCTTTTTTCGCTGCCGTGTTGAATAATATTCCTTTTGTAATCGCTATGGTGCCGCTTGTAAAGCACTTCGTTGCTTATTTTGCACAAAATTTGGCTATTACGGATCCCGCGGCTGTGCAACTTCACATCGCTCAGCCACTCTGGTGGGCGCTCGCTTTAGGGGCCTGTTTAGGCGGTAACGGAACTCTGATAGGGGCCTCCGCGAACATAGTGTCGGCGCGTATAGGCGCCAGGAACGGATATGATATCTCTTTCGTGAAGTTCTTCCGGTATGGATCAGCATTCCTGATCCAGTCCATGATATTGTGTACCATATATCTCTGGCTTAGATATTTCTGACCGCGCGTGAAATAATCCGTTTAAGCGGCTCTTCCAAAAAACAGTTCAACCCCAAAATTTGGATTAATAATCCCATAGAATAGTAGTATAATGAAAAAATAACGTGCCGGTTCGTTGGCTAGAAGTAGGGGTTCAAAATATTGAACCCCTGCTTCTTTGATTTTGAATGTTCTATCTTCCGGCAGGGAGGTTTGCCGGGAAGATGAAGAAGGGAACTGTCATGAATGGTAAAATTATCCGGTATTTTTGCGTGTTTCTTTATATGTTTTTAGCGGCAGCGATTTCCCCGGCTTTCGCGGATGGGGAGGAGACAAAAAGCCATGGAACCATTCTCCCCGGCGAGAATCAGGGGGTAAAACCGTTCGAGGATAAGGCGGCGGACGTTGTTCCGGGATCTATTCAGGGGGAAGAGACGGCGACGAAAAAAGATGTGAAAGTGGTACCTTCCGGGAAAGCGGCCGCGGCGCGTGAGGCGAAAGAGAAACGCGCTAAGGAAAAAGCCCGGCTTTCCCAGAAAAGACGCGAGGCGTACGAGGCGCAGATAAAAGCGCTCAAAAAAAACCTGGAGGAACTTAAATCGCAATCCTCCGGGAAAAAAGGTTTTATGAAAAAAGCGTTGATGTCGCTGGCGGTCATAACCATAGGTCTTGTTCTTTTCCTCTTATTGCGGCTCGGGGTTAAAGGGGTAGAAAGGGCCGTAACGAAAAAAGGGGAGATCCGGGAAGACGATATAACCTTGCGGATAAGGACGCTCAGCAAATTATTTAATTGGCTGGGCGGTGTCATGATCCTTATAGTGGTGGTTTATATGGTCTTGCGGGTCTTCGGATTGGATGTGGCGCCATTACTCGCCGGGGCAGGTATCATAGGCCTGGCCTTTGGTTTCGGCGGGCAATATCTTATCCGGGATTTAATAAATGGTCTTTTTATCCTGATAGAAGGGCAGTACCGGGTGGACGATGTCGTGAAGATAGGGGAACACGGGGGGTTAGTGGAGGATATAAACCTTCGAGTAACGACCCTGAGGGACCTTGAGGGCAGGATAATAATCATCCCCAACGGGGAGATAAAAACCGTGATAAATTTCACGAAAGAATACGCGTATGCCCTTCTCGATATCGGCGTGGCGTATAAAGAAAATGTTGACAGGGTCATGGACATTATAAAAGAATTGGGCCGGGAGATGAGGAAAGACGGGCATTTCGGCAGGCTTATATTGGAAGACCTTGAAATGCTCGGGGTGGACGATTTGGGGGATTCTCAGGTGACGATACGGTTCCGTATCAAGACGCTCCCCATCAAACAGTGGGACATAATGAGGGAATTTAGAAGAAGGATAAAGAACAAATTCGACGAACTGGGCGTAGAGATCCCCTTTCCGCATAGGACGATTTACTGGGGCGCCGGTGCCGACAACGACTGGGTGAGGGGTTTCGCTAATAGGATCTCGGCGAAATAGGCGCGAGATTAACCAGCCTTCGTCAGTCACAAAGAGCGGGCGAGAAGTTTTTTGTATTTTTTGACCCATACGCCCCGCCTAAATCCCGCTTCTTTGGAGCGGGGAGAAGGGGCGGGGCTCAGCCTGCCTGCCGGTAGGCAGGGATCAATTATAGACATGCCCCGGCCTTTAGGCTGGGGTTATAGGTGAATTGACAGGAGGTTGAAATGACCAGTGAAAAGATGATTTTTCGGTGCGGAGAATGCGGAAGAATAGTCGAGTTCTCCGGGAAAGATAAGAAGAAAAGGCCTTTATGCTGTGACGGCCCCATGGAGGACATTTCCTCCGTGGAACCCTGCGAAAAGTCATTTACGGCCGAGGACGACAGGACGGTCGACGACGACGAACCATGTGATAATGCTCATGAGGAAGATTAGCGTATAGCGGGTAGCGTATAGTCGGTGTAGCGGGTGAGAGTGAGAGAGTTGGGAGTAAATTTAGCTCAGAGTTCTTTGCACCCTGCCGGGCAGGCAGGCTCGCCTACCGAAGATAGGGATTAATTCGCCCCCGCAGTTTGCTTCGCAAACTAACGTGGGGGCCCATTAAGGAGGAGAGATGGATCTTAAGATATTCTTTGCTACTTTTTCGGCCGTGTTTTTCGCGGAGCTTGCCGATAAGACGCAGCTCGTGGGTATAGGCATAGCGTCTAAAACAGGCAAACCCCTGAGTGTCTGGGCGGGTTCAGTATCAGCTTATATTGTAGTTACGGCCGTGTCGGTAGTTATCGGGGCTCTCTTGGCGAAGTACATTAAGCCTGATATTATAAGGTATGCTGGTTCTTCGATGTTCATCATCGTGGGTATTCTTATGATGTACGGGAAGATATAACGCTATTTCACGATATGAATAACATAAAGGCCCCTATGAAGAGAAGGTCCGGAAAAAGATTTTTAATAAATCTAGGCTTGTTTATTTTCAGCGTGATATTAACCTTGGTTCTGGGAGAGGCTCTTTTAAGGATGTTCCGTCCTTTTGATGTTTTCGGAACGGCAGGTGAAATAGAATGGATGAAGGGTACCGCGAATGACATGAAATGGGAGATCGACACGGCTTTCGGGTTTAGGCCCATTTTAGGCAATGATGTGTATAACGAATATGGTACGAGGATAAATAGTTACGACATAAAGAAAAGGAAGGACATAACGCGGCTATTATTCATGGGGGATTCGGTGACGTTCCGCGGCAAAATAATAGAAGGGCTGGAAAAGTGTTATGGAACCGACAAATACGAATATTGGAACGCCGGTGTCGAGGCCTTCAATACGGTCCAGGAGGTAAAGTTCTATAGGGAGTTCAATTCCGCGGTCGATCCCGACCACGTTATTCTTACTTTCCATCTCAACGATTTCGAAACGGTACCTATTGTGTATACTGACAAAAAAACCGGCAACGTCATTGTGTTCGCGCCGTACCTGTCGATGCGGAAGGTCAATACGTTCCTCTTCAAGAATAGTTATCTCTACAGGTTTTTTCTCGGTATAGGCATGGACCTCGAGAAAAGAGCAAAAGGCGAAGTGGAGATAATGATGGAAGTGAAAGAGAATATTGCCGAACTTAAACGCAGCCTGGATGAAAAAGGGATAGAACTTACCGTTCTCGTCCATCCGGAACTCGCGCCTTATTATATGTGGCCGCCCGTGATGAGGACCCTCCGGGAAGACATCCTCGCGATACTCCATGATCTTGATATCAGGTATTTCGATCTTACGAATGTCCTGTTAGAGAAAGAGTGGACAAAGGCGGAGTTGAGGGAATCTCCGCGAGATAACTGGCATCCCAGCGATCTTGTCGCGTCGCGTTTCGCGGAATACCTTTATAAAAACAAATTACTTGGCCGTTGATATCGTGTGCCCAGGGATCTGAACCAGTTTAAAGGTTTAAATGTTAATTGGTCGTTAGTCCTCTGGCCCTCTTGTTATAATCGGACAACTATAAAAACAGAGAACCCAGCGCGAGGTTATCTGCCGGATCTTCTCGCGTATGACTTCGCGATTTTCCCGGTCTTTTTCTTCAGTTCCCGTAAGGCAACCGAATTTTCGTCCTTTCCCGAAAGATCGAGCTTTTCCCAAGAGGTTTCATATATAACCGAAAGTAGCTGTTGGTACGCGTCGTTCTTAGGGTCAAGTTCGATGGCCTTTAGTAGCGATGAAGTGGCTACCACGAGGCTGTCGGGTAGGCCGTAAAGCGTCATTAAAAGGTAAGCCTGTTCATAATAATTCTGAGCTTTTTGCATGGGGGGCAGGTCCCCTTGGAGAGCTTTGTTTATTTCGTTGACCCTTTGAAGATCACGGGTGAAAGTATCCGGTTGCTCTAAGGGGTCGGCGGCAAAGCCGGAAGAAGAGAAGAAGAAGTAATAACAAAAGCGGCCGTGGCTCGATAGGTACAGCCCCACATCTTGTATTTTTATGCCGATATCGTCCTATGGATGTAATCACAACGCATATTGGCGCGGACTTCGATGCGTTCG
>CAZOMD010000004.1:0-28596 GCA_964580895.1 uncultured Planctomycetia bacterium
CAGTTCGAGCACCTCCCGCGCGCGAATCGCGCGCGGGAGGTGCGCAGAACGAACGTCGCCAGGATCCATCTTTAGCACATAGCTTTTATCTTGCCGTGAATAGCTGAACTGTTACAAATATTTAAAGGTCTGGAAGCGAAAGGTCAAAAGGTTAATTTTGGATCTTAGGCTTTCAGACAGTTGACTTTGGACTTTTAAACTTTTAGCAGTACGCTGCGCACTTGGCGCTGTACCCGGTAGCGGCCCGACAAAGTTTGTATTAATATAATTAACCTGCTATAATATAAAAAATCCGCCCATTCGCCTAAATCTCGTTCTTAATAGCGGGGGACGGAAGCGGGGCTCAGCCGGCAGGCAGGGGTCTAATAGCGACAAGCCCCGCCCCTTAGTTCAGGGTATCGGGAATTTATGGGAATCCCAAAAGGTGTTGCATATAATCCGGACCGATAAAATAAAAAGGAAGACAGCGATATCTAAAAATGGGTAACGTGAAAAGGATCTCCATAACTGCGAAAATGAGCGCGTGGTTTCTGGCGATAGCCATCCTGCCGTTAGTCTGTACTACTTTCATAAGTTACAGGAACTCCAGAAAAGCGCTGGAGTCTGAAGTTGAGAACAGCCTTGTCGCCATTGCCGAAAATAAGACCAACCAGATAAGCAGCTATCTCTCGGACAAAGTAAAGGATGTCACGAACCTGTCCCAGATGAGCGATCTATTTGTGGCGATGGAAAAGTATCTCGAAGTCCACGGCAAGCACGGAGTAACCTCCCAAGAATACAATGAGACGGATAGCGAGTATCGGCCGTTCTTCAATTATTACCAAAAACTTTTCGAGTACGAGGATATCCTGCTTGTATCTGCCGAGGGAGAGATACTATTCACATCGGCCGGGAGAGAGGACAAGAGGTCCCTTTATGAGGTGGCGCTTTACGGCGAATCCAAACTAGCGAAAGTTTTTTTAAAAACCAAAGAAAAGTTCGGGACAGAAACATCGGAACTTGAGTATTATCCCGATAAAAATAAGGTCGTCGCTTATATCGCGGCGCCGGTCTTAAAAGGCGCGTCGGAATTTTTAGGGGCCGTTATCGCGGAAATAAGCAATAAAGGGCTGTCGGACTTTATGAAGGATTATTCCGGGCTAGGGAAGACCGGGGAGGCCGGAATAGTCACGAAGTCCGGGGACTACGTGTTCTTTATAACCCCGCTCAGGTTCGATCCCGACGCGACTTTTAAGAGGAAGGTGCCGGTGCTTTCGGACGAAGGGCGTGATATGCGGGAAGCGGCTTTTGGGAAAGAAGGCGCAGGCGTTACGACGGATTATAGAGGGCGGGAGGTTCTTTCCATATGGCGGGCCTTGCCGTATTTCCAGCTCGGGGTGGTGGTCAAGATGGATACCGTAGAGATCTTTTATTCGGCTAACCGGCTGCGGAAAGTGCTTTTTGGCGTAAGTTTTGTCCTTCTTTTTATCGTCGTAATAGTCGCGATATATGTGGCAAGGACGATAACGGGTCCCATAAAAGAGCTGACGCTGACTTCGCGCGAGATCTCTGACGGGAATTTGTCCGCGCGCACCAAGATCAAAACTAACGACGAGGTCGAGGAACTGGCGGTTTCCTTCAACCAGATGACCGATAGCCTGGTTGAGGCTAAAGCAAAGGTTGAAGAGGAAAGAAAAATGATAGAGGACCAGGCGGAACTTTTGAAACTGGCCAACCAGGAGCTGGACAGCTTTGTATATACGGTAAGCCATGATCTTAAAGCTCCGCTGCGGGGGGTGGCGTCGTTCGCCGCCTTTCTCGAGGAGGATTATAAGGGTAAACTCGACAAAGAAGGGAAAGACTATATCGACGAGATTGTTAAAGGCACAAAACGGATGAACGATCTTATTATGGACCTGTTGAAGTTATCCAGGATATCGAGGATAAAGAGCCCGTTCGAGGATGTGGACATGAATGAGCTTATAAGATCGATCATTGAACGCATATCGTTCGACATCAAAGATCTAAAGGTCGACCTCAAGATCCAGGATAATATGCCGATAGTCCGGTGTGACAGGATAAAAATGGGTGAAGTATTCCTTAACCTTATCAATAACGCCGTCAAGTTTTCCTCAAAAAAGAAGGATGATGTGCCGAGAGTGAGCGTGGGGTATATCGACGATATAGGGTTCCATAGGTTCTATGTCCAGGATAATGGGATAGGCATAGCCCCGGAACACCATAAAGAAGTGTTCGGGATTTTCAAAAGGCTGCATACAAACGAGGAATACGAAGGTACGGGTGCAGGGCTTAGCATAGTTAAGCGGGTCATAGACGACCATAAAGGTAAAATATGGATAGAGTCAGAGCTTGGGCAGGGGACGACATTCTATTTTACGATACCTAAACGGTTGCGTAGCCGCGATGAGGAAGGCGCGGGATGACAAAATCCCAAGTCTAAATATTGAAAAGTAAAAAGGCAAAAGTAAAAGGGCAAAATTAAAAGTTAAAACTAAAAAACGGAATAATGTTCTTGTGTATCTGCTTTGGGATATGTTAGTTGTAAAGTAAAATAAAAAATTTTGATTTTTTGAAAAAGATAAGGTAATGTTTGGTAGTGAAAAAGGAAGGCGGTCACATGGATATCAAGATCCTTATAATCGATGACAGCGAGCAGGACCGTAAGATAATAACCAGGTTCCTCAAAAAAGAGGGATATGAAAACATTGTAATAGCCGAGACGGGCGCGACGGGCGTGGAAAGAGCCCGGATAGAAAAACCTGATATCATAATACTCGATACGATGTTGCCGGATTCGCTTGGTTTTGACGTTTGCCGCCGCATAAGGGCCATAACGGATATCCCCGCCCCGAAAATAATCATGCAGACAGGCAGTATCGACGCGGTCGACGCGGTAAGGGCAAAAGAAGCCGGGGTCGATGATTACTGTGTTAAGACGGTTGACTGTGAACCTTTATTGGAAGCGCTCCGGGGAATAATCCCGAAACACCTACTCTAATAAACGCTATTTTATAAAAATAGCGGAAGCGGGAAAAATGGGCAAAGGCGGAATAGATTTTTTGGTGATCGGCGGAACGGCGGAGGTAAAACCGTTTTTGCATTTTTTACGTCTTATAAAAGGGTCGGATGCTGTCATGGTCCTGGATAGGGATGCCGACAGCCCGGGCATAAAGGCAGCCGAGGAACTTGGCATCCGCACCTCTACGGATTTCGCGGAATATCTGTGTAAGAACGATCTGGCTTCCATCATTGATCTTACGGGGGAAAGCGTCGCGAGAACGAAACTGGCTGAGATGGGCCTCCCGGAAAGGGGCTCGGCGGTCATTGACGGGGAAGCGGCGAGACTTTTGTACGGCGGGATAAAAGAAGCCGGTGAGGTTAGAGAAGAATTAGTCCGGCTCCAGCGGGACAACGATATAAAAGATTGGGGCATAAAGAAGACGAACGAAGGGATAAGGACACTTTATCGTGAGCTTGAAAAAAAGAAAGAAGAACTTGAACGATTGAACCAGATGAAAAGCGATTTTATCTCGACCGTTTCGCATGAGCTCCGGACGCCGCTCGTTGTTATCCGGGAAACCGTCGCCCAGGTCATGGAAGGCATACTCGGGGCGACAACGCCGCAGCAGAGAGAGTTCCTCGGCATCTGTCTTCAGGACATAGACAGGCTCGAGAGGATAATCAACGACCTTCTCGATATGGCGAAACTTGAAAAAGGAAAGATAGAGGTGAAACGGAAGATCGTTAATCTTGTGGAGGTTATTAAGAATATACGCATGGCGTTCCTGTCTAAGGCCGGGAAAAAACAGCTCGAGATACGCGTACGATCTTCCGGGGACAAGGTAGAGATATATTCCGACGAGGATAAGATCAAACAGATATTCAATAATCTTGTGGGGAACGCCGTTAAATTCACGGAAGAAGGATACGTCGAGATGTCCGTTGAAGAGAAGGGGAATAAGATAGAGTGCTATGTGGCCGATACTGGACGCGGGATAAATAAAGAAGATATATTGAAATTATTCGATAAGTTCCAGCAGTTCGGCAGAACTTCGGGGCCCGGGGAAAAAGGGACCGGGCTCGGGCTCGCGATAACAAAAGGGATAATAGATCTTTACGGCGGGGAAATAAAGGCGGAAAGCGCGTTGAACGAAGGCACGAAATTCATTTTCAGTTTTCCTAAACAGACGGCGGAAGAGGTCTTCCGGGAGGTTATGAGCAAGGCATTTGGGGAATCCGAGCAAAACTCAACGTCGCTTTCCGCAGCCATATTCAGGGTAAAAAACGCCGAAAGCGTTTTACAAACGCTAGGTCAGGAAAAGATGACCTCCGCTATGAACAGTTTTGAAGATGCCATAGAAGGGAACCTTCACAGGAGCGGCGATGTGGTGGTAAAGGCGCCTGACAGGTTTTATGTGGTTTTGCCTGCGACAAGCAAAGAGAACGCCATGCGGGTAAAAGAAAGGGTCTTGAAGGCGATAAGAAGCGTTATGTCGGACGACGAGTCTTTCCGGAAGATCGAGATCGAGGAAACTGGGATAAGTTACCCCGATGACGGCAGGGCCATCGAAGAACTTTTAGAGAAGGTCTTGCCGGGGGAGAAATGAACGTAGCGGGGATCTGCCGAATGGAGGAATAATGGCGCGCGTTGCAGATTATATGAGCAAGAACGTTTTTACGGTAAGTAAAGAAAGCACGGTCAAATCCGCCGTTGAGCTTATGCGCAAAAAAAAGGTGGGGTCCGTGCTTGTTTTAGCGGGGAAAAAGATAGTAGGGATATTTACGGAAAGGGATTTTATATACAAGATCGCCAAAGGCGGGGAAAAGCCGATCGCGGATATCAAAATAAGAGAGATAATGACCAAGAATATCAAGACAGTCGACTCCGAAGAGGACCATCACAAGGCGATAGAGTTTATGCGTAAGAACAAGATACGTTATTTGCCGGTTACGCGGAAAGGCAAAATGGTCGGGATAATATCCATTAGCGATCTCCTGGACCGGTACCGCGAGGAATTAAGAGAGCTGCTCTCCAGACAGGAGGAAAAACTTAGGGAACAGTTCAGCGTGATCAAAAGTTCCGAAGAAAAGTTCAGGACCATCTTCGATAACTCCGCGTTGTCCATTATCATGGTCAGCGCGGATAACCGGATAATTAACTGTAACCCCTCGGCTGAAAAGCTGCTGGGGATAAAGGCGAAGGAAATCGAAGGAAAAACCGTAGCGAAACTTTACGCGCCGGGAGGATGGAACAGGATGATCGGGCGGGATAAAAGCCGGAAAGAAATAACGCGGCATGTCGAAACAAAGGTCCTCGGCAAGAAAAAAGGACCGATTGACGTTTCCGTTTCGATAAGCGTCTATAAAGGATCGGGCGGACGGGTAAAGGGCAGGATAATCATCATGAAAGATATTACCGAGCGGAAAAAGCTCGAACTTTTTAATGAGGAGAGATATAGAAACGTTGTCGGCTCGATAAGCGACGTGATTTTGCGACTTTCGCCGAAAGGGAACATCCAGTACATCAGCCCCAACCTGGAAGCGGCATACGGGTATAGACCCAATGATCTTATCGGAAAACACTTGAGGAGCGTGGTTTCGGCGAAAGACGGTCAAAAAGTCGATGGCATGATAGAAAAAGCGCTGAGGGGGGAAGAGATAAAGAACTTTGAAGTGACGCTTTTGGATAAAAAAGGGAATACCGTGGTAATGGATAGCACCATGGCCCCCGTAAAAAGCGCGGAAAAGGTGGTAGCCTTGCAGGGCGTTATGCATGACATAACGCGGAGGATAAAAGCCGAGCAGGCGCTGGTCCACGCTTACCATGAGCTTAAGATAACGCAGGAACAGCTTATCCAGTCGGCTAAAATGGCGGCACTCGGACAGCTTGCCGGCGGGGTGGCCCATGAAATAAAAAATCCCCTGGCGGTCATACTCCAGTGCGCGAATTTTATAGAATACACGCCCACGATAGGCGCTGAAAAGCGCCAGGAAAAACTTGACATGATAAAAGAAGCCGTTTTCCGGGCCGATAAAATATTAAAGGGTCTTTTAACGTTTTCCAAGCCGGTTTCGCTCGCCTTACAGTATTCGAGCATAAATAAGATGCTCGAGGAATCACTTGTGCTTGTTGAAAAACAGATGGTATTGACGAATATAAAAAAGACCGAGAAATTCACCCAAGGTATGCCGGACATCATGGCGGACGAGGGACAGATAAAACAAGCGTTCATGAATATAATACTTAACTCCGTCCAGGCTATGCCCAACGGCGGAGAACTCATTATCCGCACCTATGTGAAAAAACTTACAGGCGCGAACGAAAGTGTCAGCGAACGAACGACGGACTATTTCAAGCTTGGGGATACGGTGATCGTATGCGAAATAATTGATACGGGGATAGGGATACCAGGAGACAAGATCAATAAAGTCTTCGATCCGTTCTTTACGACCAAGCCGACGGGGACGGGGCTGGGGCTAAGCGTGACAAGTTCCATAATCGAAAGACACCGCGGGATAATAAATATCGAAAGCGAAAAGGACAAGGGCACGAAGGTCACGATAATGCTGCCGATAATCAAGCCGTCGGAGGCCTCTCCGGTGCCGACAACTGACAGCGGGCCTCAAGCGTGAAGCTTTGGCGGCGAACATCAGGGCATTACTTGTCCTGGAGGTAAAAAATCGGCCGGGAAGAAGGTCCTTTATCCCCTCCCGATGGAGGATATCCCGCGGCATCCATACGAGTAAAACGGCGGGGAAATGACAAAGGACATAAGAGATCTATCCTTGGACGAGTTAAGAGCGGAAATAGCGGCGATGGGAGAAAAACCACATCGGGCCCGGCAGATCTTTAAATGGCTCAATGACAAAGGGTCTGAAAAATTCGAAGCGATGACGAACCTTCCAAAAGAACTTATCTCGGAACTTAATAAAAAATTCTCGATAAGTAACCTTACGTGTTTGGAACGCCTTGTTTCCAAGGACGGTACGGAGAAATTTCTGTGGGGGATGGACGACGGAGAAAAAGTGGAGACGGTCGTTATTAAAGGGAAATCAAGGACAACATACTGTCTTTCCACACAAGTAGGATGTAAGTTCGGCTGTCCGTTCTGCGCGAGCGGGGAAAGAGGGTTTTCACGCGATCTCAGAGTGGCGGAGATCATAGGACAGGTGATATCCGCGAGGAGAATAAGCGGAATTCCCCCCACAAACCTTGTTTTTATGGGGATGGGAGAGCCGCTCGATAATTATGACAATCTTATTAAAGCCATAAGAGTCATAAATCATCCCGACGGAATGAGGCTCGGGGCGAGGAAAATGACCGTTTCAACCTGTGGCGTCGTGCCCGGCATCCTGCGCCTGGCCGACGAATTGATCCAGGTAGAACTTTCTATCTCGCTGCATTCCGCGGACGACCGCGTAAGAGATCGATTAGTCCCGATTAACCGAAAATACGGCATAGACGAACTCCTTAAGTCCTGCATGATATATCATTCCAAAACGGGCCGTATCATTACCATTGAATACATTTTACTTAAAGGGGAAAACGCTTCCTCCGGCGACGCCGAGAGCCTCGCGCGGGTATTAAAAAATATCAGGGCGAAGGTAAACCTTATCCCATATAATCCGGCTCACGGTGGGGCGGACAGCCTGGCCCCGAAAAGAGAGGATGTAGAGCGGTTTAAACAGATCCTTGAGGCGCGCGGCGTAAAAGTAACTGTCAGACAGTCAAAAGGTACCGACATAAGGGCGGCATGCGGACAGCTGGCGGCCTGGAGTACCGGAAAGCCCGGCTCGCGTGAGATATAAATTAGTGGTTTTTGACATAGATGGTACGATAACAAGGCATATCTCGAGCTGGAGGTATATACATGAAAAACTGGGCCTCTGGGATGTCCTCGCGGAAAAATATCAGGAAGAATTCCTCGCCGGTAAAATAAGTTACAGACGTTTCTGCGAACTTGACGCGTTTCATTGGAAAGGCTTGGAGCAGGGCCGGCTTTATAGTGTATTCCGGAAAGTCAAATATTCCAGGAACGTTAAAGCGGTAATAAGAAAACTTAAAAAAAAGGGTTTTAAGCTCGCCGCGATATCCACAGGTCTTCAATTTATCACCGAAAGGATACGGAAGGAACTGGGGTTTGATTACGTGATAGGGAATCGGCTTAACGTAAGAAAAGGAAAACTCACGGGAGGAGTTACTATAAACGTAAGTCACGGTGCGAAAGGAAAAATCGTTCGAAAAATCTTAAAACATTTTAAAATAAGCCCGGCCGAAATGGTCGCCGTAGGCGACAGTGAAGGCGATATCCCTATGGTAAAACTCGCCGGCTATTCTGTCGCGTTCAATTCTTCCAGCGAAGAGCTTTCAGTCCTGGCGGACTATGATTGCCGTTCAGGTGATTTTAATGATATTTACGCTAAAATAATCGAGATACTTGGGCGGGGGGACCGGACCCGCGCAAAATAAAAGTTTTTCAAGAGAAAAGAGGTGAGGCGGGTGGGGAGAGAGAAGGGTTCGAGGCGCAGAAAGAACATACCAAGGCTTTTGCGGGAACAGCGCGAAACGCTATCCGCAAAGATTGCCGCTAAGGGCAGAAAAAAAAGAATATGTCCGGACGGGTTTGATGCCGGGAAAAGAGCTTAGTTGGTAGATCTTGGGCTTTCGTGGGCAAAAAAAAAGCAACCGGATCTCTCATGTGGCTGCTTTTTAAAAGTAGCTTTTCTTTAACCTCTAAATTTTTTGTTTAAGGGGGAAGAAAAGCTATAAAAGACCCAAGTTCTTTAAACTGTCCATTCCCCAACCTCCAATAAGAAGTATATATCCTTTATTTGAAGATGGCAACTTTTTGGAAAAAAAGTTTTATCATTGAAAAAGAAGCGGAAAACTTGGAGCTCCTCAGGCGGGATCATGCGCCGCGCGTTCAAGAGGGCCTGGTGCCTGGTAAAAAAACTAAGTGTTTGCCTTGGCATTTCCGCTTATGTATAATTGGTTCAGCGGGGGTTTTATGTTTTCGGTAAAAGCGGGCGCGATAGGATATCTGGTGATCTCGAATCTTTTATTTCTTTTCGTAACTATTTATTTCGCTATAAGATACGTAAAATCACGTCACAACATACAGTCTCTCCTTAAGCTTATAGAAAAGACGAACATCGGTTATTATCGGTATCGAACCACTGACGGCGTGATCCGGGGACTTAACAGAAGGTTTATAGAGATACTCGAGCTTGATCTGACCAGGAGAGAGATCGTCGGGCGGTCCATAAGCGAACTTATTATTTACATTGAAGGGGAAAAGAGCATTAGGGAAGAGCTCAAAAGGAACGGGACTTTACACAATTTCGAATATCGGTTCAGGACGTTAAAAGGCAACATCAAATGTGTCAGGCATAATTCCTCCCTTGTCAGCGACCCAACGACGAGAGAGGAGGTCGTCGAGGCGCTTATCGAGGACATAACCGAGGAAAAGGCCGCTTATGAGAAAACAAAAGAGGCCAGGGAACGATACGAAAAACTTTTCAGAAGTTCTGGGGATATCGTCATTATCTGCGGGATAGAGGATATGCGCGTAGAAGAGGCGAACCCCACGACGGAAATTATAACCGGATTTACCCAACAGGAGCTGGTCAGAAAAAAATTCCAAGAGCTTCTCCACCCCCTTGAGAGGGGAAAGCTGGATGATTCCTGGAAAGAGCTTTTCATTAAACGTACGGCGCGGGTGGAGACCGTTATAGTGACAAAGACCGGCGTGTATAAAGAAGTGCTGATGACGCTGGACATAGTCGACATGAAGCCCCTCGAGGTTGTTATGGCCATAATAAAGGACATTTCAGTTCTCGCCGTTGAACGCGAAAAACAGAAAGAACAGCAAAAAAGCCTTGAAGAATTTCGCGAAGTTTCGATCACGCGGGAAGAGCGCATAAAGGAGCTTAGGAACGAGATCGGGAGGACCGCCCAACAGTTGAAAATGGTCAGGGAAAAATATGGTATCCGAAAAGACGACGAATAATGCCGAGGAATCCATAGAAGAAGTCGAGCACCCGTTGGACCTCGTCAACATGTCATTCAGAATAAGGCTTGTATTTATTCTTTTGGGCCTTTTATGCGTGAATATTTTGCAGTATGTTTTTGGTATCGATTTCCCGGCCGATATTAATATCCTCTGGGTGATATGGCTTTTGACCATAGCGGGGTATTCCTTGATCTTTAACGGAAGAACCATCTCGGGCGGGAACAAATACGACAACCTGCATCTAAGTTATTATTTCCCGGCGGCGGTCTATATTACCCTGCTTGTTCACCGCTTAGGAGGGGTCGTCTGGCTGGGGCCGATACTTTACGTGCCGGACATTTTCCTCGCTAACGTTCTCATGACGAGGTGGCGTGGGATAACGGCGACTGCCGCTATCTGCGCGTGTTATTTCGTTCTTTCGGCGCTTACTGTCGGCAAGGTCGTCCCGTGCGATCTGTCTATCCCGGGGGCCATAGGGATAACCGTGGCCAAGGATTTCTTAAGACCGAATTCCATACTCTGGGGCATATTTTTCATCGGCATAGCGTATGGGACAGGGGTGATCTCGAACATGCGTTCCAATTGGGAAAAAAGGCTGATCGATTCGATAAAGAGGTATGCTTTAAAGTCCGGCATGCTCACCAAGACCGAGGAGGCGCTCCAAGGAAAAATAAAGGAGAATGAATATCTAAGAACGGCCGCGAAGGAGTTTATAGCTAAAAAAGAATATGAGCTTAATCTCGCTAAAAAGGATCTCGAAGAAAACATCGTGAACCTGCGCAAGAACCAAAGGACCATGTTTTTTATGATCGAAGACCTGAACGAGATGAGCGGTCAGCTTAAAGAAGCCCGGGATCATCTTGAAGAGAAGGTCAGGGAAAGGACAAATGAACTCATGACTATCAGCTCAAAGCTTCACAGGAGCGAGAGGCTGGCTTTTCTTGGAAACCTCGCGGGGAGCGTTACCCATGAGATCCGAAACCCGCTGGCCGTTCTCAAGAACGCGTTATATTTTCTTGAGAAACAGCTGAAAATAAAAAAGAACGATCCTCTTTATGATTCTCTGAAGGTGATAGATAAAAGCGCGTCCGAGATAAACTCTATTATCGACGACATCATGGGTTTTGCCAAGATCAGCGGACCTGAGCTGAAGGATGTCGAAGCGAAAGCGCTGCTGGATGAGGCGCTTTCAAAAGTTTCCATCCCGGACCTTATCCGCTTAGAGACCAAGATAGACGAGGTGCCGCCCCTTTTTATAGATAAAGACCAAGTGCTCCACGCGCTTACCAACATAATCAACAACGCGATAATCGCCATGAACGGGAACGGAAAACTGACCGTAAATATTTCAAAGGTTGGCAACGCGACATGTATGGAAGTAATGGACAGCGGGCCGGGCATACCGCGTTCGGACATGGACCTTATATTCGAGCCGTTGTACAGCACCAGGCCTAAAGGCGTGGGTTTCGGGCTTTCGATAGCGAAAATGATGGTCGAGAACCATGGCGGGCGGATAAAAGTTGAGAGCGAAGCCGGTAAAGGGGCGGCGTTTAAGCTGATCTTTCCGGACATACGGCCGAAAGGAAAGGAAGAAAATGGATGACGAAAAACGAAAGATCATTGTCGCGGAAGACAGCCTGGAACTATGCGAGATATTAGGGCTTGTCTTGCGCGAAGAGGGGTTTGAAGTCGATTTTGTCCATAACGGATATGAACTTATCGCGTATCTGAAGGAAAATCAGGATGTTGACGCCATAATATTGGACCTTATCATGCCGGAGAAAAACGGGACCACGGTCTTCGAGACGATAAGGACCATAGCGCCGGCCTCCAAAATAATAATCTATACGGGGTATAGCCAATTTAGGGATTCTATATACGGCCGAAAAGCGGACGCCTTCTTGGACAAAACCGTCAGCACCGAAAAGATAATAGAAACCTTGCGGGAACTTTTAGATTACCCCGCCCAGAAAACCGATAATGACGCATGATGAAGGAATAACTTCCGCCTTCACGACCGTAGGGGCGTATCGCGATACGCCCCTACGCGCATTATAAATATATCCAATCAAACGTAGTTGTCGAGGGAAGCCCGCCGCGCGCGGGGCGGGCTTTTTCATCGAACACCAAAAGAATAGGGGATGCAGAATGAACGCGAAGAAAATTAACATGATTTTGTATGTCTGTCTTTTTTTCTCGGGGATTGCCGGTCTTGTCTACGAGGTTTTATGGGCCAGATATCTTTCGATGATATTCGGGAATACCGCGTACGCCCATACGCTGGTACTCGCGACATTTATGGGAGGGTTAGCGCTAGGCAGTTTTTTCCTCGGCGGTTTGGCCGATAAAGTAAAAGACAGGCTCGCTTTTTACGGATGGGTGGAGATAGGGATAGCGGTTTTTTGCATATTTACTCCAGATCTATTCGCTTTCGCGAAAACGATCTATTTGTCGGCGGCCAAGATGTACGGTTTGGGGCATTTCGGGATAACGGCTGTCAAATTCGCGATAGGAGCGGTCATAATTTTGCCGCCTACGATTCTTATGGGCGGGACCATACCCATTCTCAGCAAATACGTGATAAGGACACATTCCATTCGCGGAGAAGGTGTCGCGCGGCTTTACTATATCAACAGTTTTGGCGCGGTAACAGGAACGGTTCTTGCCGGGTTCTATTTCATCCGGACTTTTGGGTTGGAATTTTCCGTGAATATCGCGGCGCTTACGAATATGGCCGTCGGCGCGGCGGTGATAGTGCTGAAGAACATATATAAGGGTTCGGCATTCCTTAATGTGCCGGATGAATATGCCGCCGAAAGCTATAAAGAGACCCCCGAAGAAGGCGGAGAGCTTGAGAAGGGGACTGTCAAACTGGCTGTTTTCGGCATTTTTCTGTCGGGGTTTATCGCGATGTTATATGAGATAGTCTGGATAAGGCTTCTTTCGACCATATTGGGTTCAAGCACATATTCGTTCTCGCTTATGCTGGCCGCTTTTATCGCCGGGATAACCATAGGCGCGTTAATTGTCTCCCGAAAAATGCCCGGCTCAAGGAACGCCTTTCTTCTCTTTGGGGTCTCGGAGCTCTTGATCGGGATCTCGCTGGTTATGGTGATACCGGTATATGAAAAACTTCCGCTCGTGTTCGTGAATTTGTCCGGGATATTCTCCAGGAAGGAAGAAACATTTTTTTTCTATTCGTTGATAGAATTTCTTATAGCGTTCTTTGTGATGCTGCCGGCGACGGTTTTCCTGGGGATGACGCTTCCTTTGGTCTCGAAGATTGCCTCGCGAAGGATGCGCGTCCTAGGGAAAGATATAGGCGCGGTTTTCGCGTCGAACACGTTGGGGAATATCCTTGGCGCCCTGGTCACGGGCCTCGTCATAATGCCTTTTTTGGGGGTCAAGAACACTCTGGAACTCGGGATAATCATGAACATTATCCTAGGTGCCGTGCTGATATGTTTTGTGAGAAAAGTCTCTCCCAGGATAAAGAAGGCCGCTATTTTTAGCGCGGTCGGCGCGATCTTGTTCCTAAAAGTAGCGGTTCCGGATTGGGACAACGTGAACTTTTCGGCGCAGCTTTTCAGGTATGACGCGAGTAAAATAGACACGCGTGAATATTTCCAGCAGCTTAAGAAAAAGAAAATACTCTTTTATAAAGATGGAATAGACTCCACGGTATCCGTGATCGAGCTTGGAGGGAAGATCGGCCTATATATAAACGGGAAAGCCGACGCGTCCACGAGCATGGACATGCCCACGCAGATGCTTTGCGCGCATCTGCCGCTTTTATTGAGACCGGGATCGGAAGACGTATTGGTGGTCGGGCTCGGCAGCGGTATCACTTGCGGTTCGGCGCTCCAGCACCCCATCAAGAAGCTTGACGTCATCGAGATCTCCGGGACGGTCGTCGAGGCGAGCAGGCTTTTCGACGAATACAATTATAAAGCGCTTGAAAACGAAAGACTGGACCTTTATGTCGAGGACGCGCGGACTTTCGTGGAAAGGATAGATAAGAAATACGACATTATCATCAACGAACCGTCAAACCCGTGGATGAGCGGGATAGGCGCTCTTTTTTCGGTTGAATATTTCAGGGACTGTTCGAGGCTTTTAAAGCCTGACGGGCTTATGCTCCAGTGGGTCCAGGGATACGACATGAATAGCGCGACGTTCGAAACCGTCCTAAGGACGTTTAACACCGTTTTCCCGGAGGTCATGGTGTGGGGCACGGGAGTGAAAGATCTGCTCCTTATCGGGTCGAGTGAACCCATAAAGATCGATCTCGCGGAGTCGGAAAGGCGGTTCGGCGAGAAAACGGTGAAAGAGGATCTTGAAAAAATAGGGCTCAGGGACCTCTTTACGTTATTAAGCCTTCAGCTGTCTTCTCCCGGGACTACGCGGGATTTTGTAAAATTGACCAGGGCGGTGAACGGGGATTTCTTCCCGACACTGGAATATGACGCGCCGCTCGCGCTTTACACGAAAGCCGAAATCGCCGGGGAGGTCGAAAGGCTTGATGAGAGGAACTTACCGCTTGAAAAAGGAGGGCTTGTCTTGAGGGAATACCTCCAAACGAGAGAGATAAGCGGGGAGGGCCTTGAGAACATGTACGATTATATGAGCGTAAATCCGACGTATAACGAGAGACTTCTTTTTGCCGTGGCGAAGGCATGGAAGGAGAAAAGTCCGGAAGAAAGGGAAGCGGTCACGGCGTACGCGGTGAAAAATTCCGAGGCGCGAGAAAAGGCCATTTCCATTTTTGAGGGCATCGTGCTTAGCGGGGGTGAGGATAAATATCTCGAGCAATACGCGGGGCTTCTTGTGGAAAGATATTTCGCGGAGAGGTCTTTCCTTTTCCCGGGGATCCTCCAGGAAACCATCGAAAAACTCGACAAGTGCGTGGAACTCGCCGGGCCGCGTAAAGCCATGTACTACCACGCGCGCGGCAAGGTCTACGAAAAAAGCTTAGATTACGCTAACGCGGCGCGTTCCTATATCGAGGCGGAGAAGGCCCTTGCTATGGGAGAAGATCCGGGGAAAGAGAAAATGGACCGTATAGCGCTCCTAAACGACATAAGTTACGCGGCGTTGCTATATGGGGCGTATCCGGAAGCCCATGAATACGCCCGGAAAGTCCTCGCTGAGGATAAGGATAATCCTACGGCAAGGATAGTGACCGGGACGATCGAACGCCTGGTGAAAGAGGCGTACGGGCAAAGGGTGCCGAGGCGGTAAGGCTCTGACAAAAAGCATTGAGGGAGGCACTTTAAAAGCCTCTTTCAACTCAATTCTACACCGGATACGAAAAAGGAGGGAAGATATGGGAAAAATAGCTAAATTTTTATTGTTAGGTATTATTGTTTCCACTTTAAGTGGATGTTTTGAAGAAGAATCTCCTTTTAAAGTGGAAAGTACTATTGATCTACAAAGCCCAAATGGGATATATGAAGTACTGCTTTTTAACGGGGCAAAAGAGGCATTTGAAAAGATCGACTGGGGAAAATACAAAGGCAAGAATATTTATTTTGAAGTCCAGGAAATAAACGATGGATATCTCGATAATGTGGTTTCAGCGTTAGCGGAGCATAAGTTCCTGGAATCTCAGGGGAATATCCTCGCCATAAGCAAAACGGATGAAAATAAGGATAAAACCGATAGTCAAATTAAAGAAGGATCAGATTATGACTATGATGTTTATCTTACGGTTCCGATAGCCGGCGTCTATTTCTATGAAGGTTTTTTCAAGCGGCACTATATTGCATATGTCATGCTTAATTTATTTGAGAAGCGAAAAGACGGGGCGGAATATAAAACCTCAAGTGGTTTGATCGAGAAAAAATTTGATAAGTTTATCCCGAGCAAGATATTCGTTACCAGTATATGGGTTCTAATAATAGCGGTTATTATTCTGTTTATATCAAAAACTTTGTTTATAAAATATCTAACAAGACGATCCAGCTGATCTTTTCCACGGCTTTCATCGGCTTAAAATGCAGCCGATCTCAAGTGTTGCGCGCAGACAAGGGAAGAATAAAAATATTACGGATAGCGCGTAACCCACGGTGGCTTATGCGCGCCGGGATTCTTACATCTGCCGGAGTTTGCCTGAGCCCGCCTGCCGGTAGGTAGGCGTCAATGGTTTTTGGAAAATCGATAATAGAAAATTGACCGCGATCGAGCAATTACTCATCTATTGTCTATTGCTCAATCGCTTTGCCAAAATTTGCCAGGGTTTTGCTTGAGGCAAATTTTGGCGGAGAGGCAGGGATTCGAACCCTGGGTCCCTTGCAGGACTCCTGCTCTCCAAGCAGGTGCACTCGGCCAGCTATGCGACCTCTCCGCGGTTTTACCAATATAGTTTTTCCCGGAAGAAAACCGCGGATTTCGAACCCCTACAAGGGGTGAGAAATCTTTAGTTTCCTTTCTATCCTATAAAATCTTTAACATCTTCGTTCGCGTTGTAATTTTACCAAAATATGAACAAATTCTCTACCTTTTTCCATCCTTGTTTTTCTCTCATAAAAACCACGAAAACAGAACGAACAGCGAGGTGGGGTGAGCGCTTGAAGTGATTCGCCGCCGAAAAGGATAGAGATAATTTATGCTTTGAAGCTATTCAGACACCAGAAACTTAAAATTAACAGGCGAATTGCTGTAAGCGCGTGGCTCGCCTTGCCGCTCGATAGTTTACTTATATCCACTATTTTTACCCGCAAATGGATAAACTAGTACGAATAAAATGTCCGTGACAAATGCGGTTTAAGTGGGTAGAATACTTAACGCGCCAGAGATGCCAAGTTAAGGACGGTGACAAATGCCCAAGTTGCTTTCTGCGTCAAAAGCCGGCAGGGTCGAGGTTATCCGATTCGAGTTCAAAGAATTAAGCCTTAAACAGCGCGAGATCCTGAAAAAGGAGCTTAACGGGGCGTTGAAGCTTGGCGGAAAGAACTTTATACTGGACCTTTCCCGAGTCGGATTCCTTTCGTCGTTGACAATAGCGACCATAGTCTATTTTGCCAAAGACGCGCGGCTAAGAGGCGGGGATGTCCGGCTTGTGAATTTGTCGGAAGACGCGAGGAATATATTTTATATTACGAAGCTCGATAAGATATTCAAATTTTATGACACCGTTGAGGAAGCAGCCGCGAGTTTTAATTGATCTTTGAGCGGAGAGGTGGCAGAGTGGTCGAATGCGGCGGTCTCGAAAACCGTTGTCCCCTTTGGGGACCGTGAGTTCGAATCTCACCCTCTCCGCCATTTTTTCACGACAAGTGAAAAAATGGCGGATGCCGATAAGGCCGTAGCGAGGCGATAAGCCGAGCAGGCCGGTCGGCGCCGGAACCAATAAAAGTTTCACGACAAGTGAAAAAATGGCGGATGCCGATAAGGCCGTAGCGAGGCGATAAGCCGAGCAGGCCGGTCGGCGCCGGAACCAATAAAAGTTTCACGACAAGTGAAAAAATGGCGAGATTTCGCCAAAAGCCTTTAGTTTTTGGCGAATCCGCCACCGACGCAAACTGTAGAAAATTTTGGGAAAATGGCAAGACCCGAAACAGGCGTTATGGAGCGACAAGCGGAACAGCAAAAAAAGTAAAGCTTCGAAAAGCGGGTATTTTATGCGACAGAGGGCAGACGTTTTTTAGTCCTGCCACCCGCAAAATTCAAGGGAAACACGCGAAAAACCATGTCAAGGAACAAAAAACTGACTTTTTTGCTACTAACTATATATTGTGTATAACTTGACACTCGAATCAATATATGGTATTTTCTGTTATGTTTCGACTGTATGTCGGAACGAAACGGCGGTATAATGAAATTAGGGAGAGAAAAGAGCGGAAAGAGTGGGCTTAGCGCGCGCAACTCGCGCGGAGCAAAAGAAAGAGAGAAAGCGTCATGTATTCCACAGACATCAAGTTTGTAAGAAAAAGAGACGGACGGCTTGAGCCTTTTGACCCAAAAAAGATCGAGAACGCGATCTTTGCGGCCGCGAAAGCCGTGGGCGGGGAGAATATCGATAAGGCGCGCGAGATAACCCGGCAGACAGTTTCTTTTCTCGAAGTCCTGTATAAAGGAGACAGGGTTCCGACGGTGGAGAACGTTCAGGACCTTGTGGAAAAGATACTGATCGAGAACGGCCACGCGAAAACTGCCAAGGCGTACATACTATACCGCGAGCAACACGCGAAACTTCGTCAGACTAGGGCCCTTCTCCGGGACGCCGTCAATATGGTCGACAGTTATATCCAGCAGAAGGATTGGCGGGTCAAAGAGAACGCCAATATGGGGTATTCACTGCAAGGTTTGAATAACTTTATCTCGACCGCTGTGTCCAGTAAGTATTGGCTGGACCGGATATATCCTAAAGAGGTCGCCGAGCGGCATATGGAGGGAGATATACACATACACGACCTGGGTTCCATAAGCGCCTACTGCTGCGGTTGGGACCTCAAGGATCTTCTGACGCGCGGTTTCGGCGGGGCGTACGGCAAAGTGGAGTCAAACCCGCCCAAACATTTCCGCGTGGCGCTGGGGCAGATAGTCAATTTCTTTTATACCCTGCAGGGTGAGGCCGCCGGCGCGCAGGCTTTCTCGAACTTCGATACGTTGCTCGCGCCGTTTGTCTATTATGATAAGTTGGAATATCCACAGGTAAAGCAGTATATGCAGGAATTCATATTCAACATAAATGTGCCGACACGAGTAGGGTTCCAGACGCCTTTTACGAATATAACCATGGATATGACCATCCCGGGGTCGTTCCGGAACGAAGCCGCTATAGTCGGCGGGAAACTTCAGGATAAGACTTACGGGGAATTTCAACACGAAGCGGATATGATAAATAAGGCTTTCTGCGATGTCATGATCGAGGGTGACGCCAAAGGGAGGATCTTTTCGTTCCCGATACCTACCTATAACATAACCAAGGATTTTGACTGGGATAACCCGGAGCTTGAAGGGTTGTGGGAGATGACGGCAAAGTACGGGATCCCGTACTTCTCGAATTTCATTAATAGCGATATGAACCCTGATGACGCGCGCAGCATGTGCTGCCGGCTTCGTCTGGATAACAGGGAACTACGTAAACGAGGCGGAGGACTTTTTGGGGCCAATCCCCTGACGGGGTCGATAGGCGTCATAACGATAAATATCCCCCGTCTGGCGTATTTGGCTTCAAGTAAAGAAGCGTTCTATAAGCAGCTTGACAGTATCCTTGAGATTTCCAGGGAAGCCCTGGAAGTAAAAAGAAAAGTGCTGGAAGACCTTACTGAACAGGGGCTATATCCTTATTCCAAGCATTATCTCGCGTCGATCAAGAACAGGATGTCGGCGTATTGGGCTAATCATTTTTCGACTATAGGGCTTTTGGGCGTGAATGAGGCGTGCATAAACCTCTTGAAAGAGGGGATAGACACCCCCGCCGGGAGGGAGTTCGCTCTGGAACTCCTTAACCATATACGCGGCAGAATGGTCGAATTCCAGGAGGGGACCGGGCATATGTATAATCTGGAGGCGACCCCGGCGGAAGGGACGTCATACCGCCTGGCGAAGATTGACCGTGAGAAGTTTCCGGGGATCTTCACCCAGGGGAAAGACGAGCCCTACTATACGAATTCTTCGCACCTGCCGGTGAAATATACCAACGACCTGTTCTGGGCGTTAAATCACCAGGACGAGATACAATCTCTGTATACAGGCGGAACGGTGTTCCACATCTTTCTGGGAGAGAGGATAGAGGATACCGATGTATGCAAAAAACTGATACGTAAGATAGCGGAAACACACCGGTTACCGTACTATACGATAACGCCGTCGTTCACTATCTGCTCCAAACACGGTTATATACCGGGGGAACATTTTACCTGCCCATATGAAGAAGTCGCGGGACGCGAGACAAAAGAGGGGGTTTTGTCATGAGAAGCGAAAAATGCAGTGTAGAGGTCTTTTCCAGAGTTACCGGGTTTTTCCGGCCGGTGCAAACGTGGAATAAAGGGAAGGCCGAGGAATTCAAGGACAGAAAAAAATATAAAATAGAAACGGAAATTTCGGCGGGCTCACATGAGAATAGCAGGATTACAGAATCTATCACTGGTTGATTATCCGGGGCACTTGAGTGCGGCGGTGTTCTTGCATGGGTGTAATTTTAAATGCGGGTATTGCCAGAACCCGGATCTTTTAGAACCTGTGGAAGAATTAGACTTTTCTGAAAAAGAAGTGCTGGATTTTATCAGCATGCGGAAAGAGTTTGTGGAGGGTGTGGTCATAACCGGCGGAGAACCGACCGTGCATCCCGACCTCTTCGAGCTTCTCAAAAAAATAAAAGAGCTGGGCGTCTTGGTCAAGCTGGATACGAACGGCTCTAATTCCCTGAGCGTAGAGGGATATTTGCGAGAAAGACTGCTAGACTATATAGCCATTGACATAAAGACCTCCCCTGAAAAATATCATCTATTGACAAATGTGGAGAACATAGAGGAAGAGCTTCTCAAGACCGTGCGTCTTACCATGCTTTCGACGCTTCCCTACGAATTCCGCACGACCTGTGTCCCCGGCATAGTGAATGAAGCCGATTTTCGCCTGATCGGCGAGATGGTGAAAGGCGCGAAAAGATACTGTTTGCAGCAGTTTAGGCCCATGATAACTTATGATAAAAGGTTCGAAAAAGTAAAGCCGTATAAACCCGGGGAATTAAAGAAATTTAAGGAGATACTCGAGAATTACGTAGAGGCAGTCGATATAAGAGGTTTGTAACGGCAAGCGGCATAAAGTAAAAAAAGGCCCGCGGTAGAACGCGGGCCTTTTTCGCTTTATACCAAATTTCGCGATAGTAAAATTTGGGTTTATACAGGATATTTTAATAGGCGGGGCCTGGCGGCGTCCATTCTGCGCGCATCCGTGCTTCGCTTGTGCTGTGCTCGAATTTCCGCCGCCACCCGCCTACAACATCAAACCCTTTTTCAACGGTTTCAAATTAGAGATTTCCTGCCCGCTGGCAGGCGGGGAAATTTGACCGTCCGCCACAGATCATTGGCGGACTCCCCGGGCAGAATTAGAGTGGCTCCGGGCGCAGATCATAGAAAATGCTTTTTTATAAAAGCCTTCCCCGAAGCCGAATAATATACAAATAGGTTGGCGAAGATTGGCGTCCCCGGGCAGATTTGAACTGCCGCTCCCGGCTCCGGAGGCCGGTACTCTATCCAGCTGAGCTACGGGGACGCGAAAAGCTTGCCGAACAGGCATTTATTATACTTGTTTTTACTTTCGGTGTAAATCCCGAAGGGAAGGGTCTATTCTTTTCGGACATTTGTTGATAAGAGGAGCGTCTATTGTGGGCATGGGACAAGGGCGGGAGGTGCACTATGCCCTAAAACCCTTGAAACATCTAATTTGTATTGACAACGAAAAAAATTTTTAGTATATTGCTCTGGTCGAGCAATATTACCAACTAAAAGGAGGTGCTCGGATGAATAAGGCGGATTTTATTGGCACAGTAGTAAAAACAGGCAGATACACCACAAAAGCCGAAGCGACAAAGGCCTATGACGCTGTTGTTACAGCGCTTACCGGCAGGCTGAGCAAAGGGACCCCGAAGGAGAGAGTTATTCGTCTCCCGGAACTTGGTACTTTTCAGATCAAACTGAGAAAAGCCAGAGTCGGCAGGAACCCACAGACAGGCAAAGCTATAAAGATCCCGGCGAAAAGAGTTGTGGCTTTTAAGAGCGGGAAGAGCCTAGCGAGCAGTATCTAACGATATCTTTGAAGAGAAGAGAGAAAACGGCCTTCGTCATATAGACGAAGGCCGTTTTTTTTTATAACAACTGAACCGGTCAACTGGCCAACGGGCGAACCGGCTAACCGGCCAACCAAAAACCGGCATAGCTTGAACGGGGGGATGGGATAATGTATAATTAAACGAATAACCTGTTACCCTGCCAAAAGCAAAGGAGAGGGCAATGATCACTTTGGAGAGATTAGCGAAAGTTACCGGCGGAGAGATACAAGGTGATGGTTCCGTCGAGATCTCCGGTATAAATCCGCCGGAACTTGCCGGCAAAGGGGACCTTACGTTCGCGTTCGATAAACAAGGGTTCGACTTTGTAAAAAAAAGCAGGGCCGCGGCTATAATCTCAACGGTGGCGATAAAAGACTTCCCAAAACCGACCCTTCATGTAGATGATATCAAACAGGCCATTACGGTCATTTATAATATGCTTATTGATGTCGCCCCGAGCTCAGCCGGAATAATCCATCCGACCGTTATGCTGGCCGGGACGGCTAAGATCGGTAAGGGGGTGACGATAGACCCCTTCGCGGTTATTGGCGAGGATTCCCAGATAAGCGATGATGTCTTTATCGGGGCCAATTGTGTTCTCGGCAAGAAAGTTACCGTAGGCGAGAAAACCAAGATATATCCCGGTGTTGTTGTGTATGATAACGTTATTATAGGAAGAGGCGTGATACTGCACGCGGGTGCGGTAATCGGCGCGGACGGGTTCGGGTACGTTCCCCAGGACGGGAAGATGAGAAAAGTGCCGCAGCTCGGTAAAGTCGTTATCGAGGACAACGTCGAAATAGGCGCGAACACATGCGTCGATAGAGGCATTTTCGGTCCGACAAGCATAGGAGAAGACACGAAGATAGACAACCTTGTCCAAATATCGCATAACGCGGGGATAGGCAAAAATACCTTCATCTCGGCGCAGGCAGGCGTGAGCGGACATTCGAAGGTGGGCGACAACACGATGCTAGGCAGCCAGTCCGGAATAGCCGACCACATTAACATAGGAAGAGACGTAAAGATCGGGGCTCAGTCCGGCGTCATGGAACGGCATATAGGCGACGGTTCTCTCCTGTTCGGTACGCCCGCGAAGGACGCCCGGGAGATCATGAAGGAAATAGCCTTTATTTCATATCTGTTCAAGAATTCATCGGCATTAATGAGATTTTTACAGGAAAAGGAAAAAGTAGGCGGGTGAATGAGCTATGATAATTTTAACCGGCGGAGCGGGATTCATCGGGAGCTGTTTTTTGTGGAAGCTCAATTCAAAAGGTCTAACGGATGTCCTTGTTGTGGACCATCTCGATGAGAGCGGGAAATGGCGGAATCTCGCCGGCAAACACTTCAGGGATTATATGCAGAAAGACGATTTTATCAGGCTTGTGCAGGAAGACCGCTTTCCGAGACCCGATGCCGTTATTCATCTTGGGGCGTGCAGCTCGACGACGCTTACCGACGCGGGGTACTTTATAAGGAACAATTATGAATACTCTAAGATACTCGCCCAGTGGGCGATGAGACATAAAGTATATTTCATGTATGCCTCGTCGGCCGCGACCTATGGCGACGGTGGAGAGGGGTATAGCGACAGCGACCAGGTGACCCCGTCCTTAAGGCCGCTTAATATGTACGGGTTCTCGAAACATCTGTTTGATATGTGGGTCCTCAATAACGCTCTTTCATCGAAAGTGACGGGTCTCAAATTCTTTAATGTCTTCGGTCCCAACGAGTACCATAAGTCTGACATGAGAAGCGTTGTGTGCAAGGCGTTTCAGACAGTTCACGGTGAGGGGCGGATGGACCTTTTCAGGTCGTACAAAGAGGAATATGGGCACGGGGAACAGAAAAGGGACTTTATCTACGTAAAAGACGCCGTCGATATAATGTATCGCCTTTTCGAGGATCGCGATAAAAAAGGCATATTCAATATCGGCACGGGAAAAGCTCACACATGGAACGAACTGGCCGCGGCCATTTTCACGGCCGTGGGCAAAGAACCCGCGATAAGATATATCGATATGCCCGAAGGGCTGAGGGGAAAATACCAATATTTTACGGAAGCCGATATGTCGAAATTGAAGGCGACGGGATTGACCCTCCGGTACACGCCTCTCGCGGAGGCCGTAAAGGATTATGTTTGGTACCTGAAAAGCGGGCAATACCTCTAAACTTTCCTGGAAAAACCTTCCTAAGACGATAATCCATCTTTTTCTATCCGTCGGAATTCTTTTGTCGCCGGGTCGAAGAGCGTGATTATATTGCGGCCTTTGTTCTTGGACTCGTAGAGCGCGAGGTCAGCTTCGCTTATGAGGTATTCCGGCTTATACCCTTCTTCGCCGGCGTAGGAGGCGACCCCCATGCTTATAGTTACGTTGACCTTTTTATGGTCTACGGCGAGAGTGGTGTGCTCGACTTTATCTTTTATCCTGTCGGCGATCTCGACCGCCTGTTCGGTGAGCTTTTTCATGCGCGTGGCGACGCTGCGCGCTTCTTCAAGGCCGGCCTCTACAAGGAGCACGGCGAATTCCTCCCCGCCGTACCTCGCCGCTATATCCGAAGACCTGACGTTGTTCGATATTATTTGGGCGACGGTCTTGAGCGCCGCGTCCCCGGCAAGATGCCCGTACGTGTCGTTGAACTGTTTGAAGCGGTCTATGTCGCACATGATAAGGGAAAGAGGGCGTTTATATCTGTGAGCGCGGCTTATTTCCCGTTCGAGATGTTCCTTGAAATATTTCTGGGTATAGAGTTTAGTCAGGCCGTCATGTACCGCTTCATATTCCGCTATACGCTTGTCGTTCTCTATCTTCGCGTTGTATTCGCGGAAAGCCAGGATAAAGACAAGCAGAAAGAGGAGCAAGGAGAAGAAAACCCGGGTCAGCGTCATCGTGTGAGAATATTCCTTGAGGCCTTTTTTATATTCTTTGTTTATGTCATACACCATAAGGGTGCCGACCTCTTCGGAGCCGAAACGTATAGGGTAGACATACTCCGCGCTTAATATGTCGATCTCCTTCACATTCTCGAGCACGCTATGCATGACGCCGCTTGTGTCCTGATATACGAAATTCACGCTGAGGAACGGGATGTCGTCATATTTCGTGATGAACGTCTCGATGTTTTCTATGGTCGGGGGAGAGACCTCTTTCTTGAAGCTCTGATATATGGACGTCGCCAGGCGTTCCGCCCGCTCGAGGTTATAACTTGTCGGCTTTTCTATGAAGTATTTATGCATTATCCGGCTCTGTATGTTCAGCATGTAGTTGAAAAGGAACCAGGAGAGGACCGATATGAATAGAAGATATGTTATGAATCTCGTTTTAAGGAAGTAAAGTTTTACCATGAGACCTTCCCTCGTTGGTACGGTTTATTTACGTAAGTATTATATACGCCAGAAAAGGAAAAAGCAAAGACGCGGCGGCGATATATTTGTCAAACGCGTAAGTATGTGCTATATTCTCACTGATGTTTTGGAGAAGCTCCGCGCCCGCCACAGCTCCCGACTTATGCCTGCCGGGAGGGAAACCCACGGGCAGGCAGGTAAACCTACCGAAGGCAGGCAGGGATCAGCCCATGGCTGATAAGGCGGACCGGTGCGGGGCAAAGAAAGGAGAATATCGATGGGCGGCGAATATACGGAGAAAGATATATTGAAAATGGCCATCCAGGCTAAACAAAGGGGCATAGACCTCTATCTTATACTTGCCAGGAACAGCGAGAACTATCATGTGGGGAAACTCTTTACCGAGTTCGCCAAAGACGAGCAGCATCATAAGATGCGGCTTGAAAAATGGCATGATTCCATCGGGGATGACGGGCGGAGCGAAGCGTATCCCGGGGAGAAGGCGTTGTATCTCAAAGCGTTGGTCGATTCCAGCCTTTATAACTGTGACATGGCTACGACAAAGGCCCTTGAAAAGACGGTAAGCGAGGAGGACGCTCTCCAGGCCGGGATAACGTTCGAAAAGGATTTCATGCTTTTTTTGCATGACCTCAAAAGAAATTCCGCCGGCGGCGCCGAGGGTATTATTGATTCTCTTCTCGACGACGAGATAAAACATCTAAGGGGGATGTTCCATCTCAGGGAAAAGGCGGTCAGAAAAAAATAAAGGGAGGATCCCCCCGGAAGGGTCACCGCGCATTAACGCGTAAAACCGCGGGAACGGTCTTTCTTACCGAGTTTACCACGTATATATGTTCGGCTTTAACAAGGTCTTCGCGGAAAAGGACTTTTTCTTCTATCTTCGGGTCCCCGACGGCGAAAAGATGCTCGCGGTAGACCCCGGGGAGGAGTCCCGAGGATACCGGAGGAGTGAAAAGTTTTTTCCCTTCCTGAATGACGATGTTCGTTACAGCGCCCTCGGTTATTTCTCCGTGCTGATTCTCAAAAATGACCTCAAAAAACCCTCTCTCGCGGTATTTTGATAATTCTTGGTCATAAAGTGCGCGTTCGGTGGTCTTGTGGTAAAGGAACTGGTCGTTCTTATCGGTCCGTTTTTCCGATATGGTTATCTTGACGGGAAGGGCCAGGTCTTCGGACAGGATCTCGACTTTTATATCTACCATTCCGGACTTTTCCAACGTAAGCCGGGCCTTATATTTGACACGCGTGTCAAAAGTTTGGGAGAATTGCTCGAGGAGATAGTAGCATTCGAGAACGTCGATCGAAAAATCGAAATGCCGGGCGCTTTTTATAAGCCGCTTGATATGCAGATCTATAAGATAGAAGCCCCCTTTTTCCCAAAGGATGGTCTCGATCAGGCGGAACTCTGGCAAAGGACTACCGGCTTGCGCCATCTTATTATCCTTTCAAAAGTCGGATTTTACCCGCGTTGACTATTATTATAGATGTGATACAATAAAAACTCAATTGATTTAAGACACGTATAAAAGGTGTGCCAGTTTGGGGTTTTACGAGAAAGAAATTCGAAATTAGAAATTAGATGATGATGCGTGCCAGTAGCGGTGGCTCGAGGCGTTACAAATATCCCAGCGGGGGCGTCTTATCTCCTCCCGCGGGAGATAAGACTCAAAAATGTCTTCGCAAATCGGCCTTCGGCCGATACCAAGCTTGCTCAGACATTTAATGCCCCGCCGGAACATTTGTAACACCTCTCGCTGAAGGGGGGTTATAGGTATCACCTTCGGCGATGCTAAATTAGGTAGATATTGGAAATAGGTGTGCCAGTAGCTCAGTTGGATAGAGCTGGACTTGCGGGAGCAAGGACAGGCAAACTTGAGCGAAGCGAGAAGTTTGATAGCGGTTACGCAATCGAGGCTTTCGCGAAAGCGAAAGATGAGATCCGTAGACCGCGATATTGGGAAAAGGTGTGCCAGTAGCTCAGTTGGATAGAGTAGCGGTCTACGAAACCGTTGGTCGGAGGTTCGAATCCTCTCTGGCACGCCATAAATAAAAAGCCCCCAGATATGGGGGCTTTTTATTTATGGGCTTGTATCGGAAGGATTCGAAAGGAGTCCCCGAGTCTCTAATATGGGGAGCATCCGAGCTGGCGAGGGTGCTCCCACAACCGAGGGGACGGGTGCCCGACCGGCGGGCGAAAACAATATCTGATACGAGCGATAGCGAGGATCAGTAAAATAATATGAGGCCGAAGGCGGCGAATCCTCTCTGGCACGCCAACCTTCGCCCACCTGTTTATGTATTATTTGGCTTCGGTTGGCTGCGCCACTTAAAAGAAAGGCGAAGGTTGTCCTCCGAAGCTAAATGAAATATAATGAATTAGCGAAGGAGGACATTATCTATCACGTTTATTTGATCCAGTCACAAAAATATCCAGAAAAAACCTATGTTGGGTTTACCAGGAACCTTGCTGATAGGTTAAAAACTCACAATTCAGGTAATTCGAAATACACCGCAAAATACAAACCTTGGCATTTGAACGTTTCTATTAACTTCGAAAGCCCGGATAAAGCAAAACATTTCGAGAAATATTTAAAAACAGCTTCTGGGAAGGCTTTTATAAATAGGCATTTTCAATAACATAAGCTGGCTATGCCGAATCACGTTCTTTGCCGAAGGCAAAGGTTGATGCCGTGAGCGCGTAGATAAATCCGACTAGGCAGGAGGATTTATAGCGTGAACGGCCTCTCTGGCACGGGGGCTGATGCCCCCTATTTAAGTAATTTTGAACAAAAATAGTCCCCAGACAGACCAATAGTAAAAATCTTGTGGTTTTCATTTTCCCTCCGCGGAAACTAAAAAATAATCACACTTTTTGTCGGCATAACTTAGAAAAGTATACACCTTAGCTTGGTTAGGTGGCAATAATAATCACACCGTAGCATAATACGGTGTATGAATTCAACTATACGTGGGAAAATATCAAAAAATTTAAAAGCTATCAGGCACAAGAAGGGTATAACCCAAGAAAAACTGGCCGAACTTGCTGGTATTGATTACAAGTATCTTCAAAGAATAGAAGGGAAAAACCCTCCTGCCATAAAAATTGATACTATTGAAAAAATGGCAAAAGCATTAAAAGTAAAACCAGAAACGTTAATAAAGTAATTAAACCAACACTTCCACCGCCTTTTTCTTATGGCTCGGCGACAAATGCGGGTAAATCGTCTACTGCACCACTCCTCATCAGAGTCATCAGGATTAACTAATGCCAGATAAAACGGGGGCAGATACCTATAAAATGATGAAGAGAAGGGATATGATCGCCGGGCCGAGCGGATCGGGTTAGGGGAATAAGAGTTAGAAATTCTAACTTAACATACTTTCTTACTTATGGTATACTTTTTTTCGAGGTGAAAAAATGACTATCACAAAGTTAA
>CAZOMD010000004.1:28606-30822 GCA_964580895.1 uncultured Planctomycetia bacterium
GGAATTCCTACTTGACATACTTTCCAACTTATGGTATACTCCTTGTGGAGGTGAGAAAGATGACTATCACAAAGTTAAAAGCCAAGAATCAGCTGACTATTCCGAGCGCGATAGTAAAACGGTTGCATTTAAAGATGGATGAGTTGTTTGCCGTGGATATAGTGGATAATTATATAAAACTCATTCCCGTGAAGGTGGAGCCGCGTTATTCCGCGGAAGATCTTAAGGCAATCGATCATATTGTGGGAAACGAGAAGGGTAAGGCAAAGGTTGTAAAGCCAGGGAAGGGATTCTCTCGGTATATTAAAAAGGTAACCAAGTGAAGAGAATTTTAATCCTGCCATCTTTTGAACGCTCAGTTAAAAAATTAACTCGTCAAGATAAGAATAATCTCGCTGAAAGCTTAGAAAGTTTTAATTTATTCTTGCTTTCGGGAGAAGCGCCCGCCGGATTCGGGTTTAAGAAGATCAACCACGACAAATACGAGTTTCGCGTTGATATAAGACTACGTGTGGTCGTTAAGGTAGAAGGCGGGGATTATTATCTGGTGTTAGCCGGAAACCATGACGAGGTAAAGAGGTATTTGCGTCATTACAGGGTGTAGCGGCGAAAAAGGAAGAAGAACTTTAAGTTTTAATGGAATACCGAGCGACTCCTCGAGCCCTTAATATCCGGAAGCCGCGACGAATAGGAGCGGGAACCGCCACCGGGACGGTGGTGGACCGACCGAAGGCGCCGAATCTTTTATAGTTCATTCGTGACCTAGGATCCGTTCCCATGCCCGACGTTCTCCTATTCACAGTTCACTGTTTATTGATCTTTCAGCTAAACGGCAGGTGTGGGATGGGTTTCGTACCCGCTGTGGGAGTGGTTTGGTACCCGCTGTGGAATTGAGGGCATTGACAAAGGATAAAAAAATGATATACTTTCATTGTTATGGAACAATCAAACTATGTGAAGATATTTAAAGCCCTATCGAACGAACAGCGGCTCAAGATCTTTTTGATGATCCACAAAGGCTGTTGTCCAACGGATGAAAAGATCGGTCCGGAGGTCCGGACAAAGAATAAAACCTGTTGTCCGGTAGCGGGGGCCGTTGAAAAGGCTTTTACCAAAGTGTGCGAATGCATGAAACTCTCAAGGTCGACAGTTTCGCACCATTTTAAAGAACTTCAAAACGCGGGACTTATTACCTGTGAGCGCGAAGGACAGATGTATCGCTGTAAGGTCAATGAGGAAGCGGTTAATTCGATTAAGGATTTTCTAAAGTAGTTTTTTTTACTCTTTTTGTTCGAAGGTATTCGAACAATAGAATGAAAGGAGGTGATCGATATGTTCAGCTGTTGCGGAAACGAAGGCAAGTCTCTTTGCGAACAGCTTGAGTGCAAAACGAAGGAAACGGCAAAAGGCATTCAAGTTGAGATCAACGCGAAAGACCCTGCCAAAACGAAATCGTTGAAGACCTTGATAAAAGCTCTGCATGATTTCTGCGGGTGTTCTTAAGGCCTGGCAATGCCGGGAGGCGGGCGCCCGCTTCCCGACATTGTAAGCCTGGGCGAGCAAAATTAAAGAAGGGCCTAAAGCCGCAAGGGCCGAAATTTGTTGCGTATCGCGATATCGGGGGTATAATAAAAAATGTTCCTGATGCGAGGCGCTATCTGGACTTTTAAGAGCGCCCCGATTCGAGTTAATAGAGGTCATTATGAAAAGATTTTCCCAGACGGAGTTCATTTCTTTTTTTACGGCCATTTCGGCGATAACTGGCATCACGTCCATCGCGGCCGGCGCGGCCGTTCTTTTTGGCTGGGCGTTTGATATCGACGTTTTAAAAAGCGTTTTCCCGGGATTTGTCGCGATGAAGGCCAACACGGCCCTATGTTTTATTTTGGTGGGCGTTTCGCTGTGGATAACGCGGATGAAACGGGGAACCAGGGCGACGCGGGGCATATCGCGCGCCTGTATTTTTATAGTTTTTATGACGGCAGCCCTTACGCTTTACGAATATGTGAAAGGCCGGAGTTTCGGTATCGACCAGTTATTATTCGAAGAAGGCCCAGATCCGGTGTTTACCACTCATCCCGGGCGCATGGCAATAACTACAGCGATAAGTTTTATTTTTGTCTCTATCGCCGTGTTTTTATCGGGGTTAAATAATAAGTACAACTATTATCTGGCGCAGATCTTGACTTTGGCGGGATGCGCGATCTCCGGCTTGT
>CAZOMD010000004.1:30836-41658 GCA_964580895.1 uncultured Planctomycetia bacterium
GGATATATGCATGGCATAAAATTCTTTTATTTTGGGATAAAAGGTATCACGGCGATGGCGTTCCATACGGCTATTCTCTTCTTTCTCGTTTTTATCGGAGTTTTTTTCGTGCGCCCGGACAAAGGCTTGGCGCGTATTTTTATCAGTGAGACCATGGGGGGAGTGATAGCCAGGAGCTTGATACCTATTGTTCTTTTAACCGCCCCTGTTTTGGACGGGCTGAGGGTGTGGCTTGGAGCCGAGAAGTATCTTTCGCTTGATCTTGGCGCGGCGTTTGAGGCGACGGCCAGCATGGTGATAATGGGTGGCTGTATCCTGGGCCTGGCCATTTTCATAGAACGCCTGGAGCTCGAGCGCGAAAAAGCTAGAGAGGAGTTAAAAAATTTAGGTTCTAAACACGAAGCGGTATTAGCCGCGGTCCCCGATATTATCATGGAGGTCGATAAGGATAAAATTTATACGTGGGCGAATACCGCGGGCTACGCTTTTTTTGGCGACGATGTTATCGGCAGACGAGCGGATTATTATTTTGAGGGGGAGCAAAAGACCTTTGAGATCGTTAACCCTCTTTTTGAAGGCTGTACGGAAAATGTTTATGTGGAGAGCTGGCAGAGGCGCAAGGACGGAGAAAAGCGGCTTCTGGGGTGGTGGTGCCGTACTCTGAGATCTACCAAGGGTGATGTTATCGGAGCGATCTCTTCGGCCAGGGACATTACCGAGCGCAAACAGGCGGAGGAGGCGCTCCAGGATAGCGAAGAGAGGTTGAGAGATATCACGTTCAGCATGGCCGAGTGGGTGTGGGAGGTGGATGAGAACGGGGTCTATACTTACAGCTCTCAGAAGGGCATTGATCTTTTTGGACACGTTATAGGGAAGACGCCGTTCGATTTTATGCCGTCGGATGAGGCGAAGAAAGTAGCGGCGATATTCTCGGAGGTCGCGGCGAACAAGGCGCCCATAAATGATCTTGAGAATTGGAATATAAGCAAAAGCGGCGGAAGGGTCTGTCTACTTACTAATGGCGTGCCCCTCTTGGATAAAAAAGGGAATCTTAAAGGGTACCGCGGCGTGGATAAAGACATCACCAAGCGCAAGCTGGCGGAAGAGAAGCTGCGGAAGAGCGAGGAACTATACCGTTCGCTGTTCGAGAACATGCTTAACGGGTTTGCCTATTGTCAAATGCACTTTGATGAGGACAATAGACCCCGGGATTTCACCTATCTGTCCGTGAACAGCGCCTTCGAGACGCTGACGGGATTGAAGGACGTGGTCGGGAAGAAGGTGACCGAGGTCATCCCCGGCATACGGGAGTCTAATCCGGAACTGTTTGAGATTTATGGCCGGGTATCCAGAACGGGCAAGCCCGAACGCTTTGAGACGTTCGTTAGTTCCTTGCGGATGTGGTTCTGGGTTTCGGTATATAGCCCGGAGCGCGGATATTTTGTGGCCGTGTTCGACGTTATTACCGAGCGCAAGAAAGAAGAGGCGGAGAGAGCGAAATTGCAGGACTACCTTATGCAGGCGGAGAAGATGGCCGGGATAGGCCAATTAAGCGCCAGTTTGAGCCACGAATTAAGCAGCCCCTTGATGGGGATAAATTTACTCCTTGAATCTTATAGAAAGAAAGCGCGGCCCGGCTCGGAAGAAGAAGAGGAGACCGGGAAGATGCTTGAGGCGGTGGAATATATGAAGGAGATCGTCACGAACCTTAACGTTTTCGCGCGCAGGGGGAATATATCGGAAAGAAAGGAAATACAAATAAATGATGTCATAAACAAAACATTGTCGTTTTCACAGGTGCTGTTAGACCTAAGCGGTATCAGGTTGAGAAAGAACTATGAGGAAAGGATGCTCCCCGTCTTGGGCGATGAAAGACAGTTGCAGCAAGTTGTTGTGAATCTTCTGGTCAACGCGAAAGACGCGATGCCGGAAGGAGGGAAAATAACTATTACCACAAAGAACTCTCCTAACGGGCAGAGTGTAATTATCGTGGTTGAGGATAGCGGGAGCGGGATCCCGAAGGAAGACCTTAACAACATCTTTGAGCCGTTCTTCACCACAAAAGAAGATAAAAGAGGCTTGGGGTTAGGGCTGGCGATAGTCCGGAAGATCATAACGGACCACAAGGGCAGTATATCGGTCGAGAGCGAAGCGGGGAAAGGGGCCAAAATTTTAATAACGCTTCCCGCAGCAAAAGGAGACATATAGATGAAAAAGGCGAAGATCCTTGTTGTGGATGACAATGAACTCGTTTTGCTGGGGTTCAAAAAGGCCTTAGAAGGGTCGGGGTATGATCTAAGCGTGACTACGGACCCGAAAAAGGCGGTCGCGATGGCCAAGAAAGAGCTGTTCGATCTTGTATTCACCGATCTTAAGATGGAGAAGCTTAGCGGGAGAGAGGTCTGCGCAGAGGTTAAAAAAAATTCTCCTTCCACTGAAGTCGTGATATTCTCAGGTTCCCCGGGGGCTATTGTGAAAGACCAGGTCGAGATCCTGGAGGTAGGCGGGAAAGACTATTTTCTTAGAAAGCCGCTTTCCACGCGAGAAATACTGGATGTCGTAACCGAAATATTAGAGAGGAAAAACAAGTAACTGTAATAAGACGTAACGCAACCGCGGCGTGGGATTGATTCGCCGGTTTACCGGTTGGCCTGTTTCGAAGGATGTAGAACTTTGACACGAAGAATGTAGTTTAAGAGCTGTAGTTTGTTGTTTGTTGTTAGCCGGTTCGATCATGATAAGAGTTAAAGAGCCAGAGGATCATCAAAGATTTGGGAGAGACCGTTGGCGTATTACAATCAGTGTAGCAAGGATCAAAGGGGCATGAAAGAAAAAATTTTGATAGTGGACGATGAAAAAGACATCGTCAAGATGCTTGACTATAATCTTAAGAAAGAAGGCTATAGGACCATAGCGGTATACGATGGGGAAGAAGCGCTTGGCGCGGCGGGGAAAGAAGCCCCGGATCTCATTATCCTCGACCTGATGCTTCCCGGTATAGATGGGCTCGAGGTCTGCAAAAGGCTTAAAAAAGATCCCAAGACCGCAAGTGTTCCAGTTATCATGCTCACGGCAAAGGCGCAGGAAGCCGATAAGGTCATCGGTCTTGAGCTTGGCGCGGATGATTATTTGACCAAACCTTTCAGCCCGAGAGAACTAGTCGCGCGCATTAAGGCTATACTTAGGCGTGTACGCGAAAAAGGGGAACTGCCCGATATCTTGAGGATCGGCGACCTTACGATAGATTTTTCCAAGATCCAGGTTTCGGTTAAAAATAAGCCCGTCCCGCTCACAGCGAAAGAATTCGAGCTCTTAAAAACGTTGATCAAAGCGGGCGGCAGGGTCCTCTCGCGCGATTACCTGTTGGACAATATTTGGGGTTTTGATCATTCCGTGAGGATCCAGACCCGCACGGTGGACGTGCACATACAGACGCTTCGGAAAAAGATAAAGGCGAAAGGGCGTATACTCACGGTAAAAAATTACGGATACAGGTTTGTGTCAGATGAGAATTAAAATCAACGATCTTATATTAAAATTGTCGCTATCATACGTTTTCATTGTTTTAGCGGCGTTTGGTCCCGCGGCGTACTTTTTCGAAAGGAAAACGCTCGGTTATTTTCTCCTCGTGCTGTGCGCGGCGCTGGTTTTGGGAGCCATAATGGCCGCCGGTATAGTGGGGCCGCTTAACAGGATCATCTATGGCGCGCGTAAATTTTCGCGGGGCGACTTCAAACATAGGATATTCCTTGGATCGAAAGGCGCTCTGGGGGAATTAGCCGCGGCCTTGAATAAGATGGCCTCTTTTCTCGAGGAGAAGATAAAAGAGGTCGAGGTCCGGAACCAGCATCTTGACGCGATCTGGCAGAGTATGGGGGAAGGGATAATAGCGGTCGATCGGGCCGGTAATATACTTTCAACGAATCCGTCAGCCGACAGTATCTTCGATATTAAGAAGGAAAAAGCGCAAAACAAATTATTTTTAGAGGCTATACCGAATAACGATATCGCGGAACTTATTGACGAGGTCTTAAGAGCGGGAGAGCCGAGGTCAAGAGAGCTTGCCCCGAGCTGGCGTACGCAAAAAGCGCTTCGAGTGGACGTTTCTCCTATTTTCGAGAAAAGCGTTATAAACGGTTGTCTTATGATCGTCCACGACGTTACGGAAATAAGGAAACTTGAGACCATGCGCAGGGATTTTGTGGCGAACGTATCCCACGAGTTAAAGACCCCCCTTACCTCGATAAGGGGGTTTGTCGAAACCTTGATCGAAGGAGCCCTGTACGATAAGGAGAACGCCCGGCATTTTCTCCAGATCATCAGCGATCACACCCGGCGGCTGGACAATTTGGTCAACGATCTATTGTCCCTTTCCTATCTGGAGTCCGCGGAGATATCGGTGGAAAAGGAAGAAGTGGATATCAAACGGCTTACGGATAATATTTTTACGGGGTTCGGGGCCCAGTTAAGGGAAAGGGCCATTGAAACGAAAAACGAACTGCCCGAGAGTTTTTTGGTAAATGCCGACAGGGATAAGATCAACCAGGTATTAACGAATTTGATCGATAACGCTATCAAATTCAACAAAGAAAAGGGTCACATCAAGGTTTACGTTGAAAAGATGAACGGCGGGAGGGCCAAGTTCGTGGTCGAGGATAACGGGATCGGCATCCCGCAGAAAGACGCCGCGCGTGTCTTCGAGAGGTTCTACCGTGTCGATAAAGCCCGGTCTCGGGAAATGGGCGGGACGGGGCTCGGGCTCTCGATAGTAAAACACATTATCGAACTGCACGGCGGCACCGTCGGCATGGAAAGCGTAGAGGGGCTCGGATCCAAATTCTGGTTTATCCTTCCTAAATAGAGCACAATACCGCGCGAAATTTACTCGTATTTTACTTGCCCTTGAAGAGGATTTAATCTTTTGGTTATATACTTCTTTCGGAATCGAAAGAAAGGAGGTGGCATGTTTATCGGTTTTAGCTTGTTAGATGCGTTCCGTGTTTTAATTAAATCGGGAATAAATTATCATTCCGAAAGGAGAAAAGATGAAGAAGGCGATTTTTATGACAGTTATAGCTCTGTTTCTCGCGGCAAAGGCCTATGCTTACGATAACGGGGATCTCCAAATATGGAATACTGACGTGGAGGAATTCAAGGTTAATAAGGGTTTAAAAATAGCGTTTGAGGAAGAATTCCGATGGGGGAAGAATGTCAGCGAATTCTATTACCAACACTACGATGTGGGCGGTTTTTATAGCCCGCTGGAATGGGTGAACGTCGGAGGAGGGTACCGCCAAATTTATGAATTGGTCAAAGGAGGATTTAAACCGGAAAACGAGCCCTATTTAACCGCGACGTTATTTTGGGACCTAGGAGGGTTTAAATTTGAGGATCGCAGCCGAGTAGAATACCGGAATTTTGACTATAAAAGCGACTCTTGGAGATATCGTAATAAAGCGGCATTAAAATTTCCCTGGAAGTTCACCAAAATAGGCATACAGCCGTATCTCGCGGATGAGATCTTCATGGTCTTTGGCGGAGTGCCGGGCGACCTAAATCAAAATAGATTCTCCGCGGGGTTCAGTATGAACCTGACCAAGGAACTGAAAGCGGAGATCTATTATACGCTGCAGAGCGCTAAAAGTCCGCGGGAATGGGTAGAGACCAATGTGTTAGGCGCAAAGCTAAAAATAGCGTTTTAGGATTTTACATAGATTTTACATTAATTTCACATAGACATGATATGGATAAAATATAGTATAAGCAAAAGGGGGACGATATGTTCAAAAAATGTGTACTCGTTCTGATCGCGGTTATGTTTGTGACTCCCGCGTTCGCGGCAAAAACTAAAAATTCGATACAGGTCAAAGGGTCGGATACGATGGTCAACCTGGGACAGGCCTGGGCCGAAAGGTATATGGAGAATAACCCGGATAAGTTTGTGGCGGTAACGGGCGGAGGCTCGGGTACCGGGCTTTCCAGTCTTATAAGCGGGACCTGCGATATCGCCATGAGTTCGAGAGATATCAAAGACAAGGAGATAGCGTTGGCCAGGCAGAAAGGCGTGGAGCCTGTTGGGATAAAAATCGCGCTTGACGGCCTCGCTGTCGTTGTGAACAATGAGAATCCTGTCAGTGAATTGACCCTCGATCAACTGGCGCTTATTTTCACGGCAAAAGTAACGAACTGGAAAGAATTAGGCGGACAGGACCAAAAAATAGTCATCCTCTCGCGTGAAGTGAATTCCGGCACTCACGTTTATTTTAAAGAACATGTCCTAAGAAAGAACGATCCGGCCTCCAAAGAAGAATTCGCCCCGGAAGCGCTGATGCTGTCATCTTCTCAGGCGATCGCCGATGAGGTCGCGGGGAACACCGCGGCTATAGGGTACTACGGCATGGGTTATATTTCCGATAAACAAAAAGCCGTTCTTGTGGCAAAAGACCCGGACTCGGGATATGTCGCGCCGACCATGGATAGCGTAATAAGCGGGAAGTATCCCATATCCAGGCCGTTATTCTTATATATGAACGGTGAGCCGGAAGGGCCGGTCAAGGAGTTCGTCGACTTCGCGCTCTCCCCTGAAGGCCAGGACGTCGTGGTACAGACAGATTTTGTGCCGATCAAAAAATGAATATACGTAAATTCAAAGAGTTTTTTGTAGAAAAGCTAATCTTTCTTAGCGGGATAGCCGCCATATTCTTCGTGGTGTTGATATTCTTGTTCCTGCTTAAAGAAGGGCTAGCGATGTTTAGAACGGTTACACCGCTCAACTTCCTTTTTGGGGAGAAATGGTATCCCATCTCCGAGCCGCCGCAACTCGGCATTTTACCGCTGATACTCGGGTCGCTGATAGTGACGGTAGGCGCGGCCGTAATATCCATACCTATCGGAGTGGGGTGCGCGGTTTATATAGCGGAAGTCGCCCCGTTAAAGTTAAAGGAGGTCCTCAAGGCCGGCATAGAACTTCTGGCGGCGATCCCGAGCGTGGTATTAGGTTTTATCGGCATGGTTACCCTGGTGCCTTGGGTGAAGTCCATTTTTCACATTCCCACGGGGCTTACCGCGTTATCCGGTTCAGTAATGTTAGCCTTTATGGCTATGCCCACGATAGTTTCAATAGCGGAAGATGCGCTTTATTCCGTGCCAAGGACATATCGGGAAGGGGCGTTGGCTCTGGGCGCGACCCATTGGCAGACGATCTGGAGGGTCTTGCTTCCTTCGGCGTCAAGCGGTATTTTAGCGGCGGTCATGCTGGGGATAGGAAGGGTTATCGGCGAAACTATGGCGGTCATGATGATCACCGGGAATTCCGCGGTCATCCCGCACAGTATTTTGCAGCCGGTCAGGACCCTCACTGCGACAATAGCCGCTGAAATGGGGGAAGCGGTCGTGGGGAGCGAACACTTTTTCGCGTTATTCGCCATAGGCATAGTGCTGTTTGTTATAAGTTTCGCGGTGAACGTGACCGCGGATCTCTTTTTGCATAAAAAGGAAAAATAGAACGGTTGGGCGCGAGGGGCCCGAGGATGAGAAATCCGCATAGGACGCAAAAAATAGCTTTTTTCCTTTTGTTCCTGGCCACTCTTTTTATAGTCGTGCCGGTAGGGCTTATTGTCGTTATTATCATCCAAAAGGGCCTGCCCGCGATAAACTGGCAGTTCCTTACTGATATCCCGCGCCAGGGGATGAGGGCCGGCGGCATTTTTCCCGCCATTGTCGGGACGGTGTATCTTATCGTCGGGGCGATAATGTTCGCTCTTCCCGTCGGGCTCCTCGCGGCTATATACTTGAGCGAATACGCGAAAGGCAATTTCCTGACACGCGTGATAAAACTTGCTATAGTGAATTTGGCCGGGGTGCCGTCCGTCGTATACGGGCTTTTCGGCCTGGCGCTTTTTGTGGTATTTTTCGGGTTTGGCGCTTCGATCCTTTCCGGCGCGCTTACTTTAGGCATCATGATCCTGCCTATCATTATCACCACTTCTCGCGAGGCGCTGGAAAGCGTGCCGTATTCGTTCCGCGAGGCGAGTTTGTCTTTGGGGGCGAGCAAGTGGCAGACAATAAGGCATATCGTGCTGCCTAACGCTGTCCCGGGCGTCCTGACCGGGACTATTTTAGGCCTGGGGCGCGCGGCGGGAGAGACCGCCCCGATATTATTTACCGTGGCGGCGTTCTATCTGCCGCAATTGCCCGGATCTATTTTTGACCAGGCGATGGCGCTGCCGTATCATCTTTACGTGATTTCTACCCAGGTACCGAACGTGGATGAGAAGATAAGATATGGGACGGCCCTGGTCTTATTGTTTTTGGTGCTATTCATGAACTTGGTGGCCATTATCATACGCTACAAGTTCAGGAAGAAGAAAAAGTGGTAAGGAGAGTTTTTTGATGGCAAGCGGAGAGAGCGTAAAATTTAACATTGAAGGCCTTAATATCTGGTTCGGGAATATACAGGCCTTAAAGAATTTAAATATGACGGTCCGGAGCAACGAGATCTTGAGCGTCATAGGCCCGGCCAATAGCGGGAAAACGACGTTCTTGAGGATGCTGAACCGACTTAACGAGCTCGAGATGGCTTTCCGGATGAAAGGGAATATAACCATCGACCAAGAGGATATATTAAGGATGGACGTGGAACGGTTGCGGAAAAAAGTAGGGATGGTCTTCGCGCTCCCGCTCCCATTGCCTTTGTCCGTATTCGATAATGTCGCGTATGGGGCAAGGATGCACGGGATAAATGATAAAAAAAAGCTGCGGGAGATAGTGGAAGACGCCCTAAAAAAAGCGTACCTTTGGGAAGAGATCAAAGACAGGCTCACGACTTCCGCTTTTAAGCTCTCCGGTGGCCAGCAGCAGAGGCTTTGCATAGCGCGGGCCTTGGCGGTCGAACCGGAGGTTATCCTGTTCGACGAGCCGTGTTCGGGGTTGGACCCCATCTCCACGGCTAAAGTGGAAGACGCGATGCTTAAGCTAAAACAGGATTATACGCTGGTACTTGTCACCAATAACGTGAAACAGGCCGCCCGTGTCGGGGACAGAACGGCGTTCTTTTTGGGCGGCGAACTTATCGAGCTCGATAAAACGGATAAGATATTCACGGTGCCTTCCGACAAACGCACGGAAGATTACATAAGGGGTAAATTCGGATAATGGATAAAATATCGGTCGAAAAACTAAATCTTTGGTACGGCGATTTTCAGGCGCTTATAAACGTTGACGCCGCTTTTTTTGAAAAACGCATCACGGCTATCATCGGGCCTTCCGGCTGCGGGAAGTCCACGCTCTTACGCACGTTTAACCGAATGAACGATCTGGTCGAAGGGGTGAGAACAAGCGGCAAGATCCTTATCGACAACATGGACGTTTTGGACAAAAAGGCCGATCTTGTAAAACTGCGCAAGAAGGTGGGGATGGTATTCCAAAGGCCGAACCCGTTCCCGTTATCGATATACGAAAATATTATTTTCGGGCTGAAGATCCACGATTCGATGAATAGATACGCTTTGGACGAAGCCGCCGAGCAGAGCCTTAAACAGGTCGACCTGTGGGAGGAGCTGAAAGATAAGCTCCACAGGTCCGCTCTTAGCCTTTCCTTGGAACAAAGGCAACGGCTTTGTATCGCCAGGCTTGTCGCGGTGAAGCCGGAAGTGCTGCTTATGGACGAGCCTTGTTCCGCGCTGGATCCGAATTCGACGGCAAGAATAGAAGAATTAATGCGGGAACTTAAGAATAATTATACTATAATAGTCGTGACGCACAACATGCAACAAGCGGCCCGGGTTTCGGATGAGACGGGGTTCATGCTTTTAGGCGAATTGATAGAATTCGGCAAGACAGAGGACATTTTTACCAAACCGAAAGATAAACGGACGGAAGATTATATAACCGGCAGATACGGTTAAGGAGGTTGGGATGGGAAGGCGTTTCGATAAGGAATTATTAGAACTGCACGAGGATATCTTGCGGATGAGCGCTTTGGTGCAAGAGGCGATCTATAAGTCCGTGGAATCCTTGAAAAACCGCGACAAGGACGAGGCGCAAAACGTCATAGACGCCGACAACAAGATCGATGAACTGGAACTTATCATCGATGAGAAATGCATCGATCTTATCGCCTGTTACCAGCCCATGGCCGGGGACCTCAGGTTCATAACCACCGGGATGAAGATCAACGCGGAACTAGAGCGTATCGCGGACCTGGCGGTGGATATCTGCCAGAGGGTTTTGGAGATGGTCGGCAAACCTTTACTTAAGCCGCTGGTGGATATTCCCAAATTATCGACCGTGGCCCAGAACATGATCCGCGATGCCATTGACTCTTTTATCCGGAAAGATACGGCCCTGGCCAAGAAGGTGGTCTTATCCGACATGGAAGCGGACAAACTTCGGAATATGGTTTGCGATGAACTTACCAAGGATTATATGATGTGCGACCCCAATACGGCGGACCGCGCCGTCCCGCTTTTATTGATCGCGCGCCATTTGGAACGCATCTGCGACCACACGACCAATATCGCGGAAGACGTTATTTACATGGTCGAGGGGAAAGTGGTAAAGCATCATCATGAGGAAGAATAGGGCCCGGGAGTTGGTTGGGACTATTAGCGTTTAGCGGGTAGCGTACAGCGTATAGTGTTCAGTTTAACGGGTTAAAAGTCTAAAAGTCACAAGTCAAAAGCCTCTTTTCAGCCTAAGGCTTCAGCCAGAGGCCGGGACTTTCGGACATTTAGACCTTTAGGCTTTTTGACTGCTTAATATAAAGTTGAAAAGAGCGCGGGGTAGAGGTAAAATAAGGTACGGTTTTTGGGCCGGGCCTGGC